>JBKKBU010000367.1:0-13277 GCA_046713755.1 Mycobacteriales bacterium | reverse complement strand
AGACCCAGGGCTCCAGTGCGCGCGCGACGAACGGGTCGTAGACGGTGCCGATGGGCAGCAGCGGCTGGCCGAGTTGCGACCACGTCGACCCGAGTTCGCCGAGCAGCGAGACGAGGTTGACCTCCGCAATGCCGAGCTCGACGTGCTGCCCGGTGGACGTCTCTCGCCATCGCACCAGCCGGTCGCCATCCTCGGCGAACCAGTCGTGGCGGTCGCTGACAGACCACACGCCGACCTTGTTGATCCACCCACCGGTGTTCGTGGACGACGCCACGTCGGGGCTGACGGTGACGACCCGGGCGGCGACGTCAGGTGCATCCCGAGCCAGGTCGGTGAGCACCCGGCCGAGTGTCGCCTGGGTCGAGTGCTCCCCCCGGTAAGGCCGCCCCAACTCGGCCGGCACGGCGGGAGCGGGTACGCCAGGAAGCGCGGGTCGTTCCAATCGCTCGGCGGTCTCACGGCAGAGTTTGCCGGCAGGGGAGTTCGGGTCGAACGGCCGCCACGGGTCGTGCGCGTCGGCGCCGAGCGCGGCGGCCAGCTCGGCGTACTGCTCCTCGGAGAGCAAGGCCGAGTGGTTGCCGGGGTGACCCTCGACGGGTAGCCCCTTGCCTTTAATGGTGTAGGCGAAGATGACGGTCGGACGGGTGTTGTCGACCTCTCGGAAGGTGCGGGACAGCTCAGCCAGGTCGTGCCCACCAAGGTCGCGGATGGCCGCGAAGACCTCGCCGTCGGAGAGCTCGTCGAGCAGCTCCGCCATCTCGAGTCGGTCCGCCGCCAGTCGTTCGCGCAGCATGCCGACGGGGGAGCGGAGCAGCCACTGGTACTCCTCATTGCCCATGGAGTCGATGCGGTCGCGCAGCGCAGTGCCGCCCGGTCGGTCGAACAGCGATTGCAGCAGGCGGCCGTACTTGACCTCGAGGACCTGCCAGCCGGCAGCGGCGAACATCCCCTGCCAGCGTCCGATGGCGATGTCCGGCACGATCCGGTCGAGGGACTGCCGGTTGAGGTCGACAACCCAGAGCACCTCGCCCAGTCGCTGGACCTGTGGATCCGCGACGCACTCCCAGATAGCGCCCTCGTCCAGCTCGGCGTCGCCAAGCAGCGAGATCTGCCTCCCACCGGCCTCGCCTCCGAAGTGGGCCTGCACGTAGCGGGAGGCGATCGCTCCCCACACCGGTGCGGTCGCGCCGATGCCGACCGAGCCAGTGGAGTAGTCCGGGGTGTCGGGATCCTTTGTCCGTGAGGGGTACGGCTGCAGCCCGCCCATCTCACGCAGTCGGGGGAGGAAGGACGCGTCAAGCCGACCGAGCAGGTAGTTGAGGGAGTGCAGCACGGGTGAGGCGTGTGGCTTGACCGAGACCCGGTCGGCAGGGGTCAGCGCGTCGAACCACAACGCGGTCATGATGCTGACCATCGAGGCGCTGGATGACTGGTGACCGCCGACCTTCACACCGGACTCGTTAGCGCGCCGCGCGTTCGCCGCGTGCACGATCGACGTCGCGAGCCACAGCACCCGTTGCTCGACCTCGCGCAGGACGTCCTCGTCGTGATCCACCGGCTCATCCTGCCGCACCGCAACGGCCGTCCGGCAGACGGTCAGTCGGTGCCGGCACCACCGGTCTGGGCCGCCACGGCGATCGGTGCGCGCAGGAGAGCATCCGGGATGCCGAAGCCGGCGACCAGGTCGAGCGCATGCGGGCGCAGCTCATGGCACAGGGCGTTGACGTCCTTCTGCAGGGCCTTGGCAGCGTCCGCCGACAGGAAGCCGTGCTCCAGCCACCAGGCCCGGTCGCGCTCGATGACCGACAGTGCAGCCAGATCGGCAATGTTCTTGAGGAGGTCCTTCACGAGCCCGTCCTGGCCGTCGGTCCGGGCCCGGAACTGCTCGTGGACGACGCGCTCCACATGCGCCGTCGCCGTGGCGAGGGCGTGGTCCTGGCAGAGCGCCAGCGCACGCAGCGGGTCGGTGCCATCAGAGGTCAGCCGGCGGAGTCGCCGGGCCAGGGCGTCGACCATCCGCTGCTCGCGGAAGCGCAGCGCAGCGGCCTGCCAGTCGGCGGAACGCAGCTCCGCATCGTCGCGGAGGAAGCGCCCGAGAGGCCCGCTCTCGGAGAAGAACCGTCCGACCTGGCGGTTGCCGAGGTGCCGCATCGTCCCGACGACGTCGAGGTCCTCGAACTGCGAGGCGAAGTCGGCCAGCAGTCCCTTGGCCACGAGCTGCATCAGCACCGTGTTGTCGCCCTCGAACGTCGTGAAGACGTCGGAGTCGTTGCGCAGCGCCGCGAAGCGGTTCTCGGCGAGGTAGCCCTTGCCCCCGCAGCACTCGCGGGCCTGCTGGACCGCGGCGACCATCTCCCAGGTGGCGTAGGCCTTCAGCCCGGCGGCGAGGGCCTCGACGGCACGTTGCTCCTCGGGCTCCGGGTGGCCGACCACGGCGGCGTAGCGCTGGGTCACGTGGTCGTGCGCCGCCTGCAGGGCGTACGACCGGGCGATCCGCGGCAACAGCCTTCGCTGGTGCGTCAGGTAGTCCATGAGCGGCGTGTCCGCTTCGAGGCCGGTGCCGAACTGCCGCCGCCGCTCGCCCCAGCGGACCGCGATGGTCAAGGCGTTGCGGGCGACTGACAGTGATCCGCCGGCGATGCAGATCCGGCCCTCAACGAGCGCGCCGATCATCGTGAAGAAACGCGCGGCCGGGTTGGCGATCGTCGATGTGTAGTCGCCGTCCGCGGTCACGGTGCCGAAGCGGTCGAGCAGGTACTCGCGGGGCACGCGCACGGCGTGGAAGCGGATGCGGCCATTGTCGACACCCTGCAGGCCCATCTTGTCGCCGCAGTCCTCGATCTCCACTCCGTCGAGCAGCCGACCGGCCTCGTCGCGCAGCGGCACGAGCAGGGCGTGAACGCCGCGCGGCTCGCCCGCGACGTCAAGCTGTGCGAACACCACCGCCAGCCGGGCGTGCCGCGCTGCGCTGCCGATCCAGTCCTTGCGGGCCTCCTCATCGGGGGTGTGCACGACGAACTCGCCGGCCTCGGCGTCGTAACGGGCGAGGGTCCGGATCGAGCGCACATCAGAGCCGTGACCGCTCTCACTCATCGCGAAGCAGCCCGGAAGGTCGAGCGTGCCGGTGTCACGGAGGTAGGCCTGGTGGTGCCGCTCGGTGCCGAGCCGGTGGATCGACCCGCCGAAGAGCCCGAACTGAACGCCTACCTTCACCAAGAGCGACAGGTCGCCGTGACCGAGAGTTTGGAAGCCCGCAACGCGACCACCGGGGTCGTCCGCGCCGCCGTGCTCAACGGGGAACGAGCGGTTGCCGACCCCGGCCCCGGCGAGGTCACGGCACCACTGCAGCACGAGGTCGCGGTAGTCGTCGCGTTCCATCCCGTCCGCCTTGCCGAGGTCGAGCTGGCACAGGCGCTCGCGCACCTCCTGGCGGACAGCGGCATGCGGGCCGTCGAGCAGGGTCTGCAGTGCGGTCGGGACGTCGTGGATGTCGTCGGCCATGTCCGGAACGTAACCCGCGGGGGTGATCTTCACACCTGGACGGCGACAGCCTGATCGCTCGCGGTTCCCGTGCGCACCCGATCGATCAGGCTGAGCAGCGCCTCGTCGACGACGATCTGACGGGTGATGTTGACGCTGTGCCCGGCGCCTGGCACCTCTACCAGCTCGGCCGAGTCGCCGAGCGCCGCCACGATCCGCCGGCTGTGCGCTGCCGGTGTCATCCGGTCCGCCGTGCCGACGACCACCGTGACCGGGATCTGCCGCAGGACGGCGAGCGCGGGAACCTCGTCATGCGAGATGAACAACGGCCAGAACGCCGTAGTCACCGTCATCGGCGTCTCCTCGAGCAGCTGCTGGATGAGGGGGATGAGCGCCGGGTCCGCGTCGTCGGTGCCGAACAGGTAGTGCCCGTAGAAGCGTCGGCCGGCCGCAGAGTCACGCCGGCGGAGGCGCTCGAGCACGGGCGACAGCAGGCGGAGGGCGCCGAGCGCCGGACTGAGAACGCCCAGCCGGGTGAGCAGCCGGACTGCCCGACCAGTCGGTCCCGTTGTCACCAGCTCGCCGGCGGAGGTGCCGAGCAGGAAGGCACCGACGACGCGGGACCCGATCAGCGTCGGGTGCCGGCGAGCGAAGGCCATCACCGTCATGCCGCCCATGGAGTGACCCGCCAGCACCACGGGACCCTCCGGTACGACCTGCGCCAGGACAGCTTCCAGGTCGTCGCCGAGCCTGGTCATCGTCACCGGGCCACGCGGACGCCACGTCGACCGGCCGTGGCCGCGCTGGTCGTAGGCGACGACCCGGACCCGCCCGCGCAGTGCTTCTCGCTGCAGATCCCACTCCCCGAGCCGGGCCGTGAAGCCATGCACGAGCACGACGGTGAGGTCGGCGCCTGGCAGGTCGTCGACCTCGACATGCAGGTCGACGCCGTCGTCGGTCCGGACCGTCAGGCTGCTGGGCGGTCGCTCCCCCAGGTCAGGAAGGTGCAGGGGCCGTCGCAGCAGCCGCAGGAGGCCCGCGAGCAGGCCGAGCAGCACCAGCCAGCGGGCTGTTGATCGCGAAGGCGGCACCGCCCCAGTCTCTCAGCGCTAGGGTCGCCGGGTGACGCCTGGCCCCCTCATGATGATCGGTGGCGCCGAAGACAAGGTGGGCCCCCGCGTAGTCCTCCAGCGCTTCGTGCGCCTGGCCGGGGGGGCCGACGCCCGGATCGTCGTCGTGGCGACCGCCTCCTCCTTGGGTCACGAGGCGGTCGACCTGTACCGGGAGGCCTTCGGTCGACTGGGTGTGAAACACGTCGACGGCCCCCTGCCCACGACGCGGGCAGAGGCGGCCGACCCGCGGATGGTGGCGCCGCTCGCCGGCGCCACCGGCGTCTTCATGACCGGCGGCAACCAGATGACCCTGACCGGTGCCCTCGCTGCCACGCCCTTCGGCGACGCCATCCTGGCCGCGCACCGCCGCGGTGCCGTGGTCGGTGGGACGAGTGCCGGGGCCAGCGGGCAGAGCGAGCACATGGTGGCGTTCGGGGCCGAGGGAAGCACGCCCAAGCTCCGGATGGTGCAGATGTCTGCCGGCCTCGGGCTGATCCAGGGCGTCGTCGTCGACCAGCACTTCGACCAGCGCAACCGCTACGGCCGGCTGCTGACCCTCGTCGCGCACTCGCCTCATCTGCTTGGCATGGGGGTCGACGAGGACACCGCGGCGCTCGTGACCGAGCAGCGCTGGCTGGAGATCGTCGGGCGCGGGGCGGTCACCGTCTTCGACGGCCGCTCGATCATCAGCAATGTGGACACCGCTCGCCGCTCGGATGCCTTGCTGGTCTCCGGCGTGGTGGTGCACTCGCTGCCCGCGGGCGCGCGGTTCGACCTGCGGGAGCGGGTGCTACTTCCTACCGTGAGCGGCCGTCCCGACGACCTTCGCGAGCCGGCGCCCGCGCTGCCGACCGCGGGCATCAAGCGGTTGGCGCGGCGAGCGGCCGCAGAGGGAGTAGGCACTGGTCGGACGTCCCGACCACTGCGTCGTAAGAGAAGCCCGGAGGCACCGTGACAGTCGAGGTCGCGAAGCAACCTGCCGCACCCGACCTGCGGATCCTCACCAGCCGGGTGTACCGCGGCCCTAACTACTGGTCGTACGACCCGGCCATCCACCTCGTGGTCGATCTGGGTGTCCTGGAGGACTACCCGACAAACGCACTTCCCGGCTTCGTCGACGAGCTGTTGCGGCTGCTGCCCGAGGTCGGCGATCACTCCTGCTCGCGCAAGAAGCGCGGCGGCTTCGCGGACCGGCTGCGCGAGGGAACCTGGCTCGGTCATGTCGCCGAGCACGTGGCGATCCAGCTCCAGCGCATGACGGGCGCGGAGGTCGGTCGTGGCAAGACCCGAGGCGCCGGCAAACGCGGTGTCTACAACGTCATCTACGCCTACGCCGACGAGACCGTCGGGGTGGCTGCCGGCAAGCTGGCGGTCCGGCTGGTCAACCACGTGGTGCAGGCCGACCCGGAGTTCGACTTCACCGCCGAGGTCGAAGCCCTGCTGCTGCTGTCTGAGAAGGCTGCCTACGGGCCGTCGACGCAGGCCCTCGTGGACGAGGCGGTGGCGCGTGACATCCCTACGATGCGGCTCAACTCCGGCTCGCTCGTGCAGCTCGGTCAGGGCGTCCACGCCAAGCGCATTCGAGCGACGATGACCTCGCTGACGTCCAACCTCGCCGTCGACATCGCCTCCGACAAGGAGATGACGATCAAGCTGCTCGGCGCGGCCGGACTGCCGGTCCCGAAGTCGACGGCGGTGCGCAGCGTGGCGGCTGCCCTCGAGGTGGCGCACGGCTTGGGCTGGCCAGTCGCCGTGAAGCCTCTCGACGGCAACCACGGGCGCGGCGTCGGACTCGACATCCGTGACGACGAGGCTCTCGAGCGCGCCTACGACGTGGCCCGCGACCAGTCCCGTAACGGCTACGTCCTGGTGGAGACGTTCCTCGCCGGCAACGACTACCGCTTCCTCGTCGTGGGTGGGCGGATGGTCGCGGTCGCGGAGCGGGTGCCCGCGCACGTTGTCGGTGACGGTCGTACGACGGTGGAGGATCTCGTCGCCCACACCAACGCCGACCCCCGCCGCGGCGTCGGCCACGAGAAGGTCCTCACCCGCATCAAGGTCGACGAGGCGGCGGTCGCGCTGGTGGCGAAGCAGGGCTTCGCGATGACTGATGTCCCGCCGGCTGGCACAACAGTGCGGCTGACGCTCACCGCCAACATGTCCACCGGTGGGGTCTCCATCGACCGGACGATGGAGGCGCACCCCGACAACGTCGAGATCGCCGAGGAAGCAGCCCGCGTGGTGGGCCTCGATGTGGCCGGTATCGACTTCATCGCGAAGGACATCACCGACCCAGTGCGTGAGGCCGGTGGGGGGATCGTCGAGGTCAATGCTGCGCCGGGTTTCCGCATGCACACCAACCCGACCTACGGGGAGCCGCAGTACGTCGCAAAGCCGGTCATCGACCTGCTCTTCCCGCCCGGCGCGCCTTCGCGCATCCCGATCGTGGCCGTCACCGGCACCAACGGCAAGACCACGACCGCCCGCATGATCGCGCACATCTTCAAGGGCCTCGGGCGCAAGGTCGGCATGACGTCCACGGACGGCATCGTCATCGACGAGCGCCTGGTCATCCGCTCGGATGCCTCCGGACCCCGCTCTGCCCGCATGGTGCTGCAGAACCCGCGGGTGGACTTCGCCGTGTTCGAGGTCGCGCGCGGTGGGGTGCTGCGTGAAGGTCTCGGATACGAGCGCAACGATGTTGGTGTCGTCCTCAACATCGCGGCCGACCACCTGGGTATGCAGGGCATCGACACCATCGAGCAGCTCGCGGACGTGAAGCGGGTGGTGGTGGAAGCGGTTCCCCGCAACGGATTCGCCGTCCTCAACGCTGACGACCCGCTGGTGGCGAAGATGAGCCGGGCCTGCTCGGGCGACGTCATCTGGTTCACGATGTCCGAGCCGGGATCCGAGCAGTGGCAGCGAGTCGAGGACCACTGCCGCCGCGGTGGGCGAGCGGTGGTGCTGGAGAAGAGCGAGCTCGGCGACATGATCGTCATCCGGCACGGCCGACGGGCCATGCAGCTGGCATGGACCCACCTGTTGCCCGCGACCTTCGGTGGCAAAGCCGTCATGAACGTGCAGAACTCCCTCGCCGCCGCCGCTGCCGCTTTCGCGGCAGGCGCACCGTTGCACGACATCCGGCAAGGGCTGCGGACGTTCACGACGTCCTACTACCTCGCGCCAGGGCGGCTCAACATCACCGAGGTGGACGGCGTGACCGTCCTGATCGACTACTGCCACAACGCGCCCGGGATGCGGATGCTCGGCGACTTCATCGACAAGCTCACCGAGCCCCAACCCGGCTCGTTGGAGCGGTCGCGGCGGATCGGGGTGGTGGCCACTGCGGGTGATCGGCGCGATGAGGACATGCGCGAGCTCGGTGACGTCGCCGCGCATCACTTCGACACCATCGTGGTCCGTGAGGACGTCCGGTTGCGTGGGCGACCGGCCGGCTCCACGGCAGCACTCATCGTGGAAGGCGTCCGAGCGGCGGCTGCGCCCCGAGCAGTCACTGTCGAGACGGTGCTGGCGGAGATCCCCGCCGTGCGGCGGGCCTTGGAGATCGCCAACCCTGGCGATCTCGTCGTGCTGTGCGTCGATGATGCCAGCGCTGTCTGGGCCGAGGTCGAGGGCAAGGCTCACCTCGCCCAAGCAGGGGCCCGCCAGCACCCCGTCGGCGACCCGGACCTCTGACGGTCGGGCCGCCACCGACTGTCAGTCGGTGGCGGCGAGGACGAGTCGGCGCACGGCAGCGGCATCGAGGGGGTGGGCGCCTGCCGACGACAGCCACTGCTCGCACAGCACCCGATCGGCGTGGCACATGAACGCAACGACGTCACCCGCCCGCACGAGGCCGACGGCGGCCTGCAGCGCAGTCAGCTCGTCAGGATGGGAAACGACGTCGGTCATGCCCCCCTCGGCGAGCCCGTCTCGGAACAGCTGCGTCATCTCGGTGCGGGAGCGGCCGCGCAGATAGCGCTCCTTCTCACCGATGACGACGACGTCCGAGCCGTGCGCGGCTTGGTGGCCGAGGGCCCGCAGGGCGTCATCCTCGCGGTCACCGGCCGCGCCGAGGACGGTGATGACTCGCGCACCAGGGGCGCAGACACCGTGGGCGACCCGGAGCAGCGCAGCCAGGCTGTCCTCGTTGTGGGCCAGGTCGAGGACGACGACGGCCCCGCTGACGTCGTAGAGGTTGAGTCGACCGGGGTTGAGCGACGCGTCGGGCTGGAAGGTCCGGAGTCCCTCGACAACGGCTGCCCGAGGCAGGCCGATGGCCAGACCAGCGGCCGCCCCCGCAAGCGCGTTGGCGAGGTTGTGGGTTGACAGCCCGGACAGCGTCATCGGCACGTCTACGACGGGCACCAGCTCGTCGCCCTCCCAGTCCCCGGAGACCACTGCCAGCTGACCGTCGGCAAGGGTCATCGCCCGACCGCCCTCGTCGAGCGCGGCGCGAAGTCCGGGGGAGTCAGGGTCGAGGGTGAACACCCACGGCCGCCCCCGGCTGCGGGTGCGCATGGCCAGGGTGCGCGGGTCGTCGGCGTTGAGGACGCACCAGCCGCCCGCTCGGGTGCTGTGGGGGACGATGCCCTTGACCTCAGCGAGCTGGTCCAGCGTCGAGATGCCCTGCATGCCCAGGTGGTCCGCGCTGACGTTGGTGACGACCGAGACGTCGTTCCAGGCCGTGCCGGCGCCGCGCAGCAGCAGACCGCCACGGGCGCACTCCAGGACAGCAAGCTCGACGCGCGGGTCGGCGAGGACCCGGCCGGCTCCGCCGTAGCCGCTCCAGTCGCCCTCCTCCACCATCTCGCCGTCAATCCAGATCCCGTCGGTGTTCGACCAGCCGACGACCTGAGAAGCGCAGCGGCCCATGTGGGCGATCAGTCGGGTCGTCGTCGTCTTGCCATTGGTCCCGGTCACGGCGACGACCGGGATGGTGGGTCGTGGCGTCGTGGGGGCTGCCCCGCGGGCTGAGCGGATCGGTGCCGCGGCGAGGTCCAGCGGCAGGCCGGCAAAAGCGGCGGCAACCGCAACTCCGAGGGCCATGCCGCGCTCGCGACGGCGCCACGGGAACGCGATTGTCACCTCTGCGTCGCCGGGTCCCGATCGTGAACGCACCGCGAGTCTGGTGGTCCCACCGAGGGCCGCGAGCCCGCGGGTGACGATGGCAGCGGTGCGCAAGAGCGCCTTGCGTCGGAGATCGCTGTCGGGTTCTCCGGGGCGGAGCTCCGCCGCCCCGAGGCCGGCGGCCCACGTCGTGCAGTCCGCGGCCGGCAGGTGCAGGGCGGCGCTGACGTCGAGCACGACCTTCACCGCGGCCGCTGGGAAGTAGAGGTTGGGTCCATCGAGGAGTCGGAGCTCGACGAGGCCGGCCGGCGAGTCGTCTGGCCGGTGCGGCATGCGCGGCACGTTACCGGTCGCGAGATACTGCCGGCATGGCTTCCACGTTGCTCTCGCGTCGCGACCTCGACTTCCTTCTCTACGAGTGGCTCGACGTCGAGCAGCTGCTGACCCGGGCCCGCTTCGCTGATCACAGCCGGGGAACCTTCGACGCGGTTCTTGATCTCTCAGAGCAGATTGCGACGCGGCACTTCCGGCCCCACAACAAGCGCAACGACGTGGAGGAGCCGCGCTTCGACGGCACCCACGTCCACGTGCACGAGGAGGTCAAGCCGGCGCTGGAGGCCTTCGCGCGGGCCGGTCTCATCGGCAGCTCGATGGACGAGTCGGTGGGTGGGCTGCAGCTCCCGGCGGCCGTGGCCGGTGCCTGCATGGCGTGGTTCCAGGCCGCCAACGTTGGCACCGCCTCGTACTACTTCCTGACGATGGCCGCCGCCAACCTGCTGATGGAACACGGCAGCTCGGAACAGATCGAGCAGTGGGTCGTCCCAATGGTCGAGGGAAGGTTCGCCGGCACCATGTGCCTGTCCGAGCCGCAGGCCGGGTCGTCCCTGGCCGACGTCCTGACGCGCGCCGAGCCGCAGCCGGACGGCAGCTTCCGGCTGTTCGGCAACAAGATGTGGATCTCGGCGGGTGACCACGACCTGACCGAGAACATCGTCCACCTGGTCCTGGCGAAGGTGCCTGGCGATCCGCCCGGGGTCAAGGGCATCTCGTTGTTCCTGGTTCCCAAGGTCCTGCCGGACGGCGAGCGCAACGATGTGGTGCTGGCCGGTCTCAACCACAAGATGGGCTACCGGGGCGCTGTGAACACGATGCTCAACTTCGGCGAGGGCGGCCATCGCCCCGCCGGCGCGGCGGGGGCCATCGGGCATCTCGTGGGGCCGCAGGGGCGTGGGCTGGCGGCGATGTTCACGATGATGAACGAGGCTCGGGTCGGGGTCGGCCTCGGCGCGACAGCGCTCGGCTACACCGGTTACCTCACCTCCTTGGCCTACGCCCGGACGCGGCCGCAGGGCCGACTGGTCGGCGCGAAGGACCCAGCTACCAAGCAGGTCCCGCTCGTTCAGCACACCGATGTGCGCAGGATGCTGCTTGCCCAGAAGTCCTACGTCGAGGGCGCCCTCGCGCTGAATGCCTACTGCGGCTGGTTGCTCGACGAGCAGCGCACCGGAGAGACCCAGGAGTCCCGGGACCGGGCCGGCCTGCTGCTCGACGTGCTGACTCCGATCGCCAAGAGCTGGCCGTCGCAGTGGTGCCTGGCCGCCAACGACCTGGCCATCCAGGTGCACGGCGGTTACGGCTACACCCGCGAGTACGACGTCGAGCAGTTCTACCGGGACAACCGGCTCAACCCGATCCACGAGGGCACGCACGGGATCCAGGCCCTCGACCTCCTCGGCCGCAAGGTGGTCATGGATGGCGGTTCCGGCCTCGCCCTGCTTACGGACACCCTTGCCCATACGGCGGACCGCGCCCGCGTCGTCGGCGGCGAGCTCGGTCGCTTCGCCGACCAGCTGCAGGCTGCTGTCGACCGGGTGGTCACCACGACGAAGCAGCTGTGGGGCAGTGGTGATCCCGCGCTGGCGCTGGCCAACGCCTCGGTCTACCTCGAGGCGGTCGGACATGTCGTCGTGGCGTGGATCTGGCTGGAGCAGGCCTTAGCCGCCGACGGCAAGAGCGGCAGCTTCTACGACGGCAAGCGGCAGGCGGCCAGGTACTTCTACGTCTGGGAGCTGCCCAAGACCGGGGCGCAGCTCGACCTGCTCGACAGCCTGGACCGCACGACGCTCGACATGCAGGACGACTGGTTCTGAGCCGCTGTTGATCTGGTCATGGTCAGCGCCTGACGCGCAGCAGCGCGGCGCTGACGAGGACACCGCTGCCGGCCAGGGCCAGGACAACCACGGCGGGAGGCAGGCCACCCCCGCGGGCTGCGACGGCCAGCACGAGGGCGGCGGCGGCCGCCCCGCCGAGCACGTCCGGTGCCAGGTCCGGCAGCACCGGCCGGCCGATCCGACACAGCTCGGGCAGACCGCACCACAGCCGGAGCAGCACGCCACCGAGCAGGGCGACCAAGACGGTTGGGCCTTCTCCGGGCGCCAATGCGGCCCCGAACCAGGCGACGATCGCCATCGCGGCGGCGGTGCGGCCGCGGTCGCGCTGGACGGCAAAGGTGGCGGCCGCAGCGACGAGAGCGGCGACGACGACGCGCACCAGAGAGGGCACGTCGGAGGGGAGCAGCAGGGGAAGGCCGGCCAGGGCCGCACCCACAGCAACCGCGATCATCGGACGCTCCGCAGGGCCAGCGCGACGAGCCGGTCGAGGTCACCATCGCTGGGTCGCAGCACCGGCGTCCCGGTCCGGCGGAGCCGCTCGGCGGTAGCCACCCGCTCGAGGCGCCACAGGCGAAGGGCGAGGACAGCTGTCGGGTCACGTGGGTTCACCGTCGGCTCGGCGCGGCCGAGGACGTCGACCACCAGCACCCGTCGGGCCCGCTGGCGGACAGCGACGACGGCATCCAACGCCGCCTGGTGCAGCAGCGGGCTGAGCACCACCACCACGGCGCCAGCCGGCACCACCTGCGGTGGGACACGTCGCAGGTCGGGCAGGATCTCGCCGGGTGGCAGCCAGGCTTGGAGGACCGCCTCGGCGACCCGGAGCTGCTGGGTCGGTCCCGTGGCCGGCGTGAGCCACCGCAGTGATCCACCCATGACGACGAGGCCGACCCGGTCGCGGTCCCGCAGCCATCGGGTCGCCATCCCGGCGGCGGCCCGGACCGCCAGGTCCAGCGATGTTTCGGGCGGCGAGCCGACGTCGGACAGGGCATCGACGATGAGGACCAGGTCGACCGAGCGCTCGGCAGCAGTGACGGTGACGTGGAGAGCGCCGCGTCGGCTGGTGGCCCGCCAGTCGATGTGGCGGGCATCGTCGCCGTAGGTCCATGCACGGACACCGATCGGTTCGACCCCGGGTCCTGCATGTCGGGAGACGTGCTCGCCCATCCGGTTCGGGAGCACCGCCGGCGCGCTGCTGGCTTGCAGCGGCGCGGGCGTGGGACGGACCAGTGCTTGCGCGTCGAGGACGACGTCGACCGTGGCCCGCCGCATGCCCAACGAGCCGAGCGCCGACACCCGCACAGGTCCGAGCTGGTGTCGGCCCCATCGCTGCGCGGTGAGCTCACCGGCGACCTCGATGGATCGACCCGCCCCGTGCGCGGACAGCGGACCGACCACGGCCGTGGGGAGCACGACGGCGGCGGCGAGGTGGGCCACCGGCTCG
>JBKKBU010000366.1:0-2575 GCA_046713755.1 Mycobacteriales bacterium | reverse complement strand
GTGGCGGCGAGGCGGCGGTGGCGGCCGAGCCGGCGGGCCGGGCACGCGGTGGCGCGAGCGGGCACCAGGCCAGCCGAGGACAGCAGCGCGGCACGCTCGGCCGGGAGCCGGCGCCCGATGGCGTCTTCCATGAGGACGACGGCGTCGAGCTCGGTCAGCAGGTCGGCGGCGGCCCGGGTGGGGGACAGCGCGCCGAGGTGGCTGAGGTCCTCCTCGAGCACGGCCCGGAACAGCGGTCCGGGGGACGGTCGGACCGTGGTGGCGCGCTGGGTGTCCAGGAACGCCGCCAGTACCGCGGGCAGCCGGTCGGCGCCCGGGTCGAGCTGCTCGAGGGGACCGTCCAGGGCGACGGCGAGCCGTTGGTGCCAGCGGGACACGAGCACCTCGCGGGGCAGCGCTGTGGCAGCAGGCGTGGCCGCCGGTCCGCTTCGTCGTACCCTCATGTCATCCTCCGGGTTTGTAGCATTTTGTTGGTACGTACCGTCGGTATGGAGCATACTGTTCTCATGACACTCGTCAAGAGCCGCCGCGAGGAGAACGTCGACGCCACCCGCGAGGCACTGCTCGACAGCGCCCTCGGGCTGTTCGCCGAGAAGGGCTTCGCCGCCACCTCGCTGGACGACGTCGTCACCGCGGCGCGCGTGACCAAGGGCGCGCTCTACCACCACTTCCCGGGCGGCAAGCTGGCCATCTTCGAGGCGGTCTTCGACCAGGTCGACGCCGACCTCGAGCAGCGCATCGCGGCGGCGATTCCGCCTGACGCGCAGCCGTGGGACCTGGTGCATCACGGCCTTGATGCCTACCTCGACGCCTGCATGGACCCGGTCGTGCGGCGGATCATGTTCCAGGAGGGACCGACGGCGCTGGGCTGGCAGCGCTGGCGCGAGATGGACGGCTGTCACTCCCGCGAGCTGCTGCGGACGGCCCTGTCCGGCCTCATGCAGAGCGGGGAGATGCGCCCTCAGCCCCTGACGTTGCTGACCCAGGTGATGTTCTCCGCGCTCGGTGAAGCCGGCATGGCCATCGCGGATTCGGCCGAGCCGCAGGCGGCCAAGGCCGAGGCCAGCCGGCTGATGCTCGACCTCCTCAACGGCCTGCGCACCTTCTAGCCAGTGCCACCCTCCACGAACCCAGCAGAGCCGGCACCGGTGGGCCTCGACCGGCTGGCACCGCACTGGCGGCCACTGCTGTTCTGGCTCTCGACCTTCGCCGTCCTGCACGTGGGCAGGCGGGTCTGCCTCGTCGCGCAGCGCAGCCCACTGCTCTGCGGGTTCGTCCGTGGCATCGAGAGCCTGGTAGGGCTGCGACACGAGCGCAAGGTCGCGCCCGCACCCGGCGGACTAGCGCCCGAGAGCGGTGAGGGCTGCGCAGTCGGTCGGCCCTGACAAGGCAGCGCCGGAAAGGGCAGGGCCGGACAGCGCGGTGAGGACGATGCCGGCCACCAACGGGGCGCGGGGCAGATCGCCGTGCGTGATCGTCACCCCTGCGCAGACCCCCTGCAGGACGACGTTGACCGCACCGTCGAGCCGCGCCGAGTCGGGGGGCGTCACCGTGGTGTCCTGCTCCGTCCACAGCGACAAAAACTCCGGTCCCGCAGGGGTCTCGTCGTCGTCGTTGCGCCGGTCAAGGAAGTCGCCGCCGGGCACGAGCTGCCGGCACGCGGTGGGGCAGGAGCCGGGCGCGAGCGCGGCTCCGACGCCGGCGAGCTTCGACCCGTGGTGCGGCGATCCGAGCGTGACGACCCGGCGGACGAAGCGCTGCCCACCGAGCTCCTTCACGACGTAGCGGGCGATCACGCCGCCGGCGGAGTAACCCACCAGGTCGACCGACGGGGCCCCGGCGGCGACTGCTCCCTCGGCGGCCTGTGCGACCAGCGCGGCGGTGGCCGCCAGGTCACCGGTGCCGCCGTCGGGCACCGCGATGACCGTGGCGACCCGACCGGACCGGCGCAGGATGGCGGCGAGCACTTCCAGGGCGGCGGTGCCGCCGCCGTAGCCGGGCACCAGCAGCACCGGTCCTGGTTGATCCTGCGCCGCACCGACCACCGCCGGCCGCGTCGACTTCGTGACCTGGGCCAGGACGGCGAAGGCCAATACGACCACGACGGCGAGGGTGAGCGCCTGGAGAAGCAGGCGCCGCGAGGAGCTCACCGGTCCATCATCGGCCACGCCGTTGGCCCCCGCCGGGTCTGAGACACTGTCGGGGCGAGCGACAGTGCCGTCGTACGCCGTGACGTTCTGAGGGAGCCCCCGATGCCCGACGCGACCACCGTGGTCCCCCTGCCCGTCAACGAGCCGGTGCGGTCCTACGGCCCCGGGTCGGCTGAGCGGTCGAGCCTGGAGGCCAAGCTCAAGGAGCTCGGTGCTGCGGGGCCGATCGACCTGACCATGACGATCGACGGGGCGCAGCGGCACGGTGGCGGAGCACCGGGCGAGACCGTCCAGCCGCACCGGCACAGCGCGGTGCTCGGCACCTGGCACGAGGCCACGGCTGCCGACGTCCAGACCGCCGTCGACGCGGCGCTGCGGGCCGCACCTGCCTGGCGGGAGACGCCCTACGACGAGCGGGCCGCTGT
>JBKKBU010000365.1:0-10327 GCA_046713755.1 Mycobacteriales bacterium | reverse complement strand
CCGTTGCCGCGCTCGCGTCGGTGGTGCTCGTCCGCCGCTCCGGGTTCACCGCCCCCCCGAAGGACTGACGGCCGCCGGTCGACCGGGCAGTGCTGCTATCGGCCGCCGAGGAGCCGGTCGAGCTCCTCTTCGACCGCGGCCGTCGCGACGAGCAGCAGCTCGTCGCCGCCCTCCATCGCGATGTCGGGGGCGGGCACGATCACGCGGCCATCACGCAGGATCGCCACGAGCGCGGAGTCCTGCGGCCAGGGCGTCGCACCGACCAGGCTGCCCACCAGCGGCGCGTCGGCGGCAAGGGTCAGCTCGACGAGGTTGGCCTTGCCCTTCTGGAAGGTCAACAGCCGCACGAGATCGCCGACGGACACGGCCTCCTCGACGACGGCCGCGAGCAACCGCGGGCTCGACACGGAGACGTCGACGCCCCAGGACTCGTTGAACAGCCACTCGTTCTTGGGGTGGTTGACGCGGGCCACGACGCGGTCGACGCCGAACTCGGTCTTGGCCAGCAGCGAGACGACGAGGTTGACCTTGTCGTCGCCGGTCGCGGCGACGACGACGTCGCATTCGTTGAACCGCGCCTGCACGAGGGTGTCGACCTCGCAGGCGTCAGCAAGCAGCCACTCCGCGGCCGGGAGGCTCTCGAGCTTCATCGATCTGGGGTCGCGCTCGATGAGCAGCACCTCGTGACCGTTGCCGATCAGCTCGGCGGCGATGGAGCGACCGACGTTGCCGGCACCAGCGATGGCGACGCGCATCAGTGGTCACCCGCCGCAGGACCAGCCATGAGCACGTCGGCAACCCGGTCGATGTCGCCGGCTTTCATGACTGCGTGCACCAGGTCGCCTTCCTGCAAGACAGTGTCAGCGCCGGGCAGCATGCCCTCGCCGAGCCGGGTGAGCATGGCGACACGGGCGCCGCTGGCCGCCTCGGCGGCGGAGACCCGGTGCCCGATCCAGGTCGGTGCAAAGGCGATCTCGGCCAGCACCACCGCGCCGCTCGGGTCGCGCCACTCGGTCGCGGCACCCTCGGGAAGGAGCCGCCGGATGACCTGGTCGGCGGTCCACCGGACCGTGGCCACGGTGGGGATACCGAGCTTCTGGTAGACCTCGGCGCGGCGGGCGTCGTAGATGCGCGCTACGACGTTGTCGATGCCGAAGGTCTCGCGCGCCACCCGAGCCGCGATGATGTTGGAGTTGTCGCCTGAGCTCACGGCGGCGAAGGCCTGGGCCCGCTCGATGCCGGCCTCGATCAGCGTGTCGCGGTCGAAGCCGATCCCGGTGACCCGGGTCCCGGCGAAGCTGGTCGACAGCCGTCGGAAGGCACCGGCGTCGCGGTCGATGACGGCGACGCTGTGCTCGAGGGCCTCCAGGCTCTTGGCCAAGGCCGACCCGACTCTGCCGCATCCCATGATCACCACATGCACGTGAGGAACGCTACACGCGCCAAAGTAACGCCCCGCCACCCGTACTCTCTCGGGCGTGGCTGCTCCAGGTGATGTCCTCAAGCGCGTCTTCCTCGGACGCGCCTTGCGTAGCGACCGGCTCGGCGAGACCTTGCTTCCCAAGCGCATTGCGCTGCCCGTGTTCGCGAGCGATGCCCTGTCGTCGGTGGCGTATGCGCCGGACGAGATCTTCCTGACCCTGTCGATCGCCGGCCTCGCGGCGTACTCCTTCTCCTGGAAGGTGGGGCTCGCGGTCGTCGTCGTCATGCTGACGGTGGTCGCTTCCTACCGGCAGAACGTGCACGCCTACCCGAGTGGCGGCGGCGACTACGAGGTCGCGACTGTCAACCTGGGTCCCAAGTGGGGGCTCACGGTCGCCGCGGCGCTGCTGGTGGACTACACGCTGACGGTGGCGGTCTCGATCTCCGCGGGGGTGCAGAACGCCAGCTCGGTCATCCCGTCGGTCGAAGGGCACGAGGTGTCGCTCGCGATCGGATTGATCGCGATGCTGACAGCGCTCAACCTCAGAGGTATTCGCGAGTCGGGCGCGGCGTTCGCGATCCCGACGTACGGCTTCATGATCGCCATCATCGGGATGACGCTGTACGGCGTCTTCCAGAAGATCACCGGTGACCTCGCGCAGGCCGAGAGCGCCAAGTACACGATCGCCGCCGAGCCCGGCTTCACGGAGGGCTTCATGGGCCTCGGGGCGGCGTTCCTGCTGCTGCGGACCTTCTCGTCGGGCTGCGCGGCCCTGACCGGCGTCGAGGCCATCAGCAACGGCGTCCCGTCGTTCCAGAAGCCGAAGTCCAAGAACGCCGCGACCACGCTGTTGCTGATGGGCGTCATCGCCGTGACGATGCTGATGGGCATCATCAAGCTCGGCGACTGGACGGGGATCCGCTTTGCTGAGCACCCTGAGGAGCAGCTGCTGCTCGACGGCGTCCCGGTGGGTGAAGGGGTCAGCCAGCCGACGGTCATCAGCCAGCTGGCAGAGGCCGTCTACGGCCAGGGGGTCATCGCCTTCGTCACGGTCGCCTTCACGGGCGTCATCCTCGTGCTGGCCGCGAACACCGCGTTCAACGGCTTCCCGGTGCTCGGCTCGATCCTCGCCCGCGACGGCTACCTGCCGCGCCAGCTGCACACCCGCGGCGACCGGCTCGCCTACAGCAACGGCATCGTGTTGCTGGCCGCCTTTGCCGGCGTTCTCGTGGTCGCGTACGACGCCAAGGTCACCTCGCTGATCCAGCTCTACATCGTCGGTGTCTTCATCTCCTTCAACCTCAGCCAGGCCGGGATGATCCGGCACTGGAACCGACACCTGCGGTCGGAGACCGACCCACAGGAGCGGGCGCGGATGAAGCGATCGCGGGCCATCAACTCCTTCGGCCTGTTCATGACCGCGGTGGTGCTGATCGTCGTGCTGGTCACGAAGTTCACCCAGGGCGCCTGGATCGCGCTGGTCGCCATGGGCGTGCTCTTCCTGATGATGCGCGGGATCAAGGGGCACTACGACCGGGTCCGGGCCGAGCTCGAGCCATCCGACGAGGTCATGGCGCAGCCGTCGCGCAACCACGCGGTGGTGCTGGTCTCGAAGATCCACTCGCCGACGCTGCGGGCACTGGCCTACGCCAAAGCGACCCGGCCGCACGACATCACCGCACTCACGGTCTCGGTGGATCCGGAGGAATCGCAGCGACTGCAGGCCGAGTGGGACCGGCGGGGGCTCGACATCCCGCTGACCATCATCGACTCTCCCTACCGCGAGGTCACCCGGCCGGTGCTCGACTACGTCCGCCGGCTGCGGGAGGACTCACCTCGCGACGTCGTGTCGGTCTACATCCCGGAGTACGTCGTGGGCCACTGGTGGGAGCACCTGTTGCACAACCAGAGCGCCTTGCGGCTCAAGACCCGGTTGCTGTTCCAACCGGGGGTCATGGTGACCTCTGTCCCGTGGCAGCTGCAGTCCTCTGAGCGTCGACAGGACGACGACCAGGAGCTGCGTTGATCGTGGACGTCGGCGCCCCCGCTGCCGGGGGCGCCTTCGTGGCGCGCGCCGACGACGGCCGCGTCGTCTTCGTGAGGCACGCCCTGCCCGGGGAGCGGGTCCGCGTCGAGGTCACCGCTGAGGCGAAGGCGTTCCTGCGGGCCGACGCTGTCGAGGTGCTGGTGCCCTCACCGGACCGCGTCGAGCCGCCCTGTCTCTTCGCCGGCCCGGGACGGTGCGGGGGCTGCGACTACCAGCACGTCAGCCTCCCGGCGCAGCGCCGGCTCAAGGCGACGCTCGTCCAGGAGCAGCTCCGGCGCCTGGCCGGCATCGAGCTTGCGGTCGTCGTCGAGCCGCTGTCCGAGGACGCGCTGGGCTGGCGTTCCCGGGTCAGCTTCGCCATCGACATCGACGGTCGTCCTGGGCTGCATCAGCACCGCAGCGATGTGCTGGTCAACGTCGACCGCTGCGTCATCGCCGACCCCGCCGTGTCGGAGGCGGCCACGGCGACGTGGCCGGGCGCCGTCTCGGTCGAGGTCTCGGTCGCCGGCAGCCAACGGGTCACGGCTGTGCAGTCGCGCCGGGGTCCCGGCGCGAGGCCCCTCGAGCTTCCCGACCTGAGTGCCGGCGTGACCGTTGATGGTCGCCACCTGGCCACGCCCCATGGGCTGCGCCATACCGTCCTCGGGCGGTCTTTCGAGGTCGCTACCGGCGGTTTCTGGCAGGTCCATCCGCTCGCGGCGACGGCCCTGGCGCAAGCAGTGATGGACGCGTTGGCGCCCATGCCCGGGGAGCGGGTCGCAGATCTCTACGCCGGCGCCGGATTGTTCGCCGCCCTGCTCGGTGAGCGGGTTGGTCCGACCGGGGCAGTCGTCGCCGTCGAGGTCGACCCCCGGTCGTGCGCTGACGCTGCCCGCAACACCGCCGACCAGCCGTGGGTGCGGATCCGGACCGCCGATGTCACACCGTCACTGGTCGCTTCGCTCGATGTCGACCTGGTGGTGCTGGACCCGCCGCGGGCCGGCGCCGGCCTCGACGTCTCCCGGGCCCTGGCGGGTCGGCGCCCGCGCGCAGTGGCGTACATCGCCTGCGACCCGGCCTCCTTCGCTCGCGACCTGCGGGTGTTCCTCGACGCTGGCTGGCAGCTCGACTCACTTCGCGCCTTCGACCTTTTTCCGATGACCGAGCACGTGGAGATCGTCGCGGTGCTCAGCCCTCAGGGCGCGCCGCACGACGTGCAGTAACGGGCACCGACTCGCCTGGGTTGGGCGCAGGTGGTGCAGGCGGCGACGGCGGGTCGCCCGCAGCCCTCGCAGTGCGTGCCCGCCCGGTTCGGGTAGCCGCAGTAGGGACATTCGCCCTTGCGCACCCGGCGGGCCGGCAGCCGGTGCGCCAGATAGCGCTGATAGGCGACTAGTGCGGTCACCGTCAGGGTGATGCCGACGAGCGACAGCACGATCGGCCCGGTGCGTTGCACGTCGAGGTAGTCGCCGGTCATGACGACTGCCATGCCGGCGCTCGCGCCGATGGCTGCCATCCCGGTTGGCAGGTAGCGGGACCGTCGCCGCCGGAGGAACTCAAGCAACCCGTACGACGCCGCGAGCGCAGCCACCACCGCCGCCAGCCGGAGCAGGAAGGTCTGCTGCTCGCGGTCGTTGCGCCCCGATTCGAAGTCGCGCTCGAGCCGGGCCTGCGCGGCGTCGCCGGCCGGCTGCACCTGCACGAGCCGCTTGCGGGCGACCTCGGCGAGCCCCTCGGTGCGGGTCCGCTCAGCCTGAGCGGCCCGGTAGAGCGCCTCCTCGGCGGTGGCCGGCTGGCCGGCGTCGAGCTTCGTGCGGTAGGTCTCGCGGGTGGTCTCTTCCTGCACCCTGGCCTGCTCGAGTCGTGACGTCGCCTGGTCGACCGCGACGAGCGCGTCGTCGCGGGCTCTGACAGCCGGGTCGGACTGCAGGATCCGGCCGTCGAGGTAGCCGTTGTCGGTGCGGTCGAGCGGCTGCGCATAGCACCACAGCAGGCCGATGAGGAGGAAGACGGCGAGGATGAAGGCGAGGAACCGCTCCACCTTCGTGGTCTCCGGCTCCTCGACGCCGACGCCGGCCGGTCGTGGTTCGGTGCCGGTGGTCATGGGGTTCCTCCGGGGTCGGTGCGGGGTTGCAGGCGGACGATGAGCGAGCAGTCGAGGGCATCGGCGATGCGGGCGAGGGTGTCGATGCGAGGGGGTCGGGCGCCGCGCTCGAGTCGGGCGATCGCGGACTGAGTGGTGCCGCAGAGGGCGGCGAGGTCGGACTGCGACAGCTCGCGGGTCGCCCGCATGAAGACGACCTGCTCGGCGATGGCGGCCGCCAGCACGTCGTCATCCGGCAACTGCTTGCGCATCACGCCTCCCATAGCGAACATGCTATTGATAGCACGTTTGCTATAGGTGCGCTAGACCATCAGGCCGATGGGGGGAGGAGCACCCTGAGCGCGCCCGAACGGACTGACACGGTGCAGGGGAGAGTGCCCACCGGATCGCCGTCGGCGAAGACGCGGAACGGGCGGTCGGCGGCCAGCCTGACGCTGCGGGCCCGGACGACCGACACCGAAGGGTCGTGCACGTGCGCGCCGGTGAAGACCTTCGGCAGCGACCGCAGGAAGTGCAGCTTCGAGGTCGCGGACGTGGCCACGACATCGAGATGGCCATCGGTGATGGAGGCATCAGGGGCGAGCTTCATGCCGCCGCCGTAGACGCCCGAGTTGGCGACGGCGACCGACCAGCCGCGGACCTCGAGCGGTTGGTCATCAACGGTGCAGGTGAAGGTCGCATGTCGCCAGGAGGCGATCGTCGCGAGCGAGCCGTAGAGGTAGACCAGCTGGCCGAGCGGCAGGCGCGAGGTCAGGACGCGCTCCTGGACATCGCTGTCGAAGCCGACCGAGGCGATGCCGATGAAGGCGGTCTCGCCGACGTAGCCGAGGTCGATGCGGGTCTCCACGCCGGCGAGCAGGGCGGCGCAGGCCGCGCCGATGTCGTCGCGGGGGATCCCGACCGAGCGGGCGAAGTCGTTGCCTCGCCCGCCGGGCAGCACCCCCATGAGGCCATCGACCTGAGCGACCGCACCGGCGACCCGGCCGACGATGCCGTCGCCGCCCATCGCCACCACGACGCGGTCGTCCGCGACCGCTTCGGCGGCCAGCGTGTCGGCATGCTCGAGCGAGCGGGTCGGCGTGATGACCAGGTCGTGGCCGGCCAGCGCGGCCTCGACAGCTGGCAGCAGCTTCGCGGCCCGCCCGCCACCTGCGGACGGGTTGATGACCAGCTGGAGTCGCATCAGGCCTCCGGGATCAGCTTGCCGGGGTTCAGTACTCCGGCAGGGTCGAGCACGCCCTTGACCGCCCGCAGGACCTCGACGCCGAGCGGTCCGACCTCGGCGGTCAGGAACGCGCGGTGATCGGTGCCGACCGCGTGGTGGTGGGTGATGGTGGCACCTGTGGCGACGATCGCCTCGCAGGCGGCCTGCTTGGCGCGCTCCCACTGCCCGACCGGGTCGGTGTCGGACTGCCGCGCGAGGACGGTGAAGTAGAGCGACGCGCCGTGCGGGTAGACGTGCGACACATGGCACATCACCACCGGTGGGGTGCCGCGCAACGACTCGGTGAGAGCGGTGCGGACCGCCTGCCAGGTGGCGTGCAGCTGGCTCCAGGTCGCCGAGGTCTCCAGGGTCTCCACGAGCACGCCTGCGTCGAGGAGGTCGTCGCGCAGGTAGGGCCCCTGGAACCGGCCGTGGGCCCACTTCTCGCCGACCGACGAGCCGACGGCCTGCCCACCGTGGCGCCGCACGACGGACAAGGCCCGCTTGCGCCGGGCGGCGACCTCGTCCGACGAGCCGTCCCAGCCGAGGATGGCCAGGCAGCCGTGCCGGTAGCCGCGGGCGGCCAGAAAGGCCTTGCCGAGTCGGCCCTTCACGCCGCCGCTGCCCGCCAGCGCGAGCTGCACCCGGGTCTCGTCCGGGTCGGACAGCCGGCAGACGTCGGGCGCCTGACCGGTCTGCTCGAGCTCGCGCAGGGCGGCGGTCCCCTCGGCCCAGGTGTGGAAGAAGGCGCCCTCGAAGCGCTGCACCTCGGGGGCGCGGCGGACCTTGAGCCCGACCTCGCTGATGACCCCGAAGGAGCCTTCCGAGCCCAGGGCCAGGCCCAGCAGGTCGGGTCCCGCGGCCGTCGCGGCGCCCCGCCCGAGCCGGAGCTCACCGGCTGGGGTCTGGACGACGGCCGAGACGACCAGGTCGTCGAAGCGGCCGTAGCCGGCGGAGGCCTGGCCGGCGCTGCGAGTGGCGGCGTAACCCCCGATCGACGCGTGCTCGTAGGACTGCGGGAAGTGCCCGAGCGTCAGGCCGTGGGCTGCCAGCATGGCCTCGGCAGCTGGGCCGCGGACGCCCGGCTCGAACACCGCGGTGAGGGACTCCTGGTCGACCGACAGCAATCGGTCCAGCCGTCGCAGGTCGAGCGTGACGACAGCCGCGAAGCGCCCGCGCATCGGCGCCACGCCGCCGACGACGGAGGTGCCGCCGCCGAAGGGGACCACGGCCACGGCCGCGGCGGCGCACACCTGCAGCACGGCGGCGACCTCGGCGGGGGAGCCCGGCAGCACGACCGCGTCGGGGGCGTCGAGAGCACCGCCGCGGCGTACCCGCAGCAGGTCGAGGTAGCTCTTGCCGGCGGCGTGCACCAGGCGGGTGTCGTCGTCGGTGCGGACGTGCTCGGCGCCGACCGCGGCGTCGAGGGCGAGGCGCACGTCGGCGGGGAGCCGGCTTGGCGACAGCGTCACGGGGGCCGGGCGGGACGGCCGCCCCGGCCCGACCTCCCGGCCCAACCAGGCGACGGCATGGGCTGGCAGGCCGGTGCGGCGGGCCGGGTCGCCCCAGCCGGTGGGCGTCATGTCTCGCAGGGGCTCTGGCATGGGTTACAGTGTGACACATGACGTCAGATCGTCACAACGATCCTCTGCTCGCCGCCGCGCACGAGTGTGTGATGGACGTCGGCCTCAAGCGCACCACCTTGGCCGACGTCGCCCGCCGGGCGGGGGTGAGCCGGATGACCGTCTACCGCCAGTACGGCGACCTCGAGGCCATCGTCTCGGCGCTGCTCACCTCGGAGCTGGTCGCACTGGTCGAGGGCTGCGGAGTCGAGGTGGCGGAGCTGCCGACGGCCCGTGAGCGCCTCGTGGAGGCGGGGGTCATGACCGTGGGGCGGCTGGTGCACCACCCGGTCTACCGGCGGGTGCTGGACCTCGACCCCGAGCTGCTGCTGCCGCTGGTCGTCGACCGGTTCGGATCCACCCAGCGAGCGGTCATCGACCTCGTCGCCGACCAGGTGCGGCAGGGGCAGGCGGACGGCAGCGTTCGCGACGGTGACCCCGGGCTGCTCGCGACCTGCCTGCTGCTCACCGCGCAGTCGTTCGTCTTCAGCGCCCGCGTGGTCGAGGCCGACCACAAGAGTGCCGTCGTGGGCACCGAGCTGCGGCGGCTGCTCGACGGGTACCTCGCATGACCCGGTTGACGGCTGCCACCCGTGAGCGGGCCCTTTCGGAGCTGGCCTCCGTGGTGGTCGACGTGCTCGTCATCGGGGGCGGCGTCACCGGGACCGGCGTGGCCCTCGACGCCGCCGCTCGCGGCCTGTCGGTGGCGCTGGTCGAGAAGGCCGACCTCGCTCATGGCACCAGCCGGTGGTCCTCGAAGCTGGTCCACGGCGGGCTGCGCTACCTCGCCAGCTACGACTGGGACCTCGTCCTGGAGAGCGCGCGCGAGCGGCACGTCCTGCTCACCACCACGGCTCCGCACCTGGTCCGGCCGCTGCCCATGGTGGTCCCGCTGTCCAGTGACGTCTCTCGCAAGGACGGCGTGCTCGTCGATGTCGGCCAGCGCATCGCGGAAGGTTTCCGCCTCTGGGCCGGCACCCGGCCGCGACACCTGCCCCGGCCGCGCCGGATGTCGGTTGCGGAGACCGTGCGGGTGCTGCCAGCAGTGCGACGCGAGGGCCTGCGCGGCGGGCTCTGCAACTGGGACGGCCAGCTCGAGGACGACGCCCGGCTCGTGGTCGCCCTGGCTCGGACAGCGGCGTCCCACGGCGCGCGGATCGTCACCTACTGCCGGGCCCTGACGGTCGACGGGACCGGCGCTGATGTCGTTGACGAGCGCACCGGCGCAACGCTGCGCATCACGGCCCGACACGTTGTTAATTGCACTGGAGCCTGGGCCGATACCCTCGCACCCGACACGCGGCTGGCCCCTTCGAAGGGCACTCATGTCATCCTGCGGTCAGCCGTCCTCGGGCATCCCGCTGCAGCGATGACCGTGCCGGTCCCGGGCGAGAGCAACCGCTACGTCTTCGCTCTGCCGCACGCCGACGGCATCGTGCACGTCGGGCTCACCGACGACCCGATCGACGCCGTCCCGGAGGTCCCGCTCGCGGAGGAGCACGAGATCCGCTTCCTGCTCGAGGTCTTGTCCCACGGCCTCGAGGTGCCGCTCTCGCGCTCCGACGTCATCGGCTCGTTCGCCGGGGTCCGGCCGCTGTTCGCCGGCGCCGAGGGGCCGACCGCCGACCTGTCCCGCCGCCACGCCGTCGTCCAGGGCGACAACGGGGCCTGGACGGTGCTCGGGGGCAAGCTCACGACCTACCGCCGGATGGCGGAGGACGCGGTGGACCGGCTCACCGACACCCCGTGCCGTACGACGGAGCTGCCGCTGCTCGGGGCGGTCGGTGCCCTCCCCGCGGGTGTCCCGGCCCGGCTCGTCCGTCGCTACGGTTCCGAGGCGGGCGAGGTGGCCGCCCTGGCCGCTGCCGATCCGCGGCTGTTGCTGCCGGTGGCGCCCGGTGTGCCGGTGCTTGGCGTCGAGCTGGCGTGGGGCGTCGTCGCCGAGGGG
>JBKKBU010000364.1:0-7813 GCA_046713755.1 Mycobacteriales bacterium | reverse complement strand
ACTCAACGGCCCTCCGGTCGCGGTCGCGGGGCGGCGCGCCCGCGGGCCGCCCGGGACCTCGCTGGCTCAGTGGTCGACGTCCGGCCGCGGCGGCAAGCGCGGGCCCGCGCACAGCGTCGGGACAGGTGGAGCCGTCGGGTCCGGCGTACCGCCTTGACGGCGCTGGGTGTTGTGCCGCTGCTCGTGCTGGCTTGGTTGTTGTTGGCCTCACCGTGGCTGAAGGTGGACGGCATCACCGTCGAAGGCAACACCCGGTTGACGGCGCAGCGGGTGCAGATCGCTGTGGGGGTGCCGCCGGGGACACCGCTGGCTCGGGTCGACACCGGTGCCGTCGAGCGCCGGGTCCAGCGGCTGCCGGCGGTGGAGAGCGTCGAGGTCACGCGCAGCTGGCCGGACACCCTGGTGGTCACCGTGAAGGAACGCCATGCCGTCGTCGGTGTGCTCGACCGGGGCACCTGGACACTGGTGGACCGTGACGGGGTCGCCTTCGGCTCGGCCACTGCGCTCCCAGAGGGCGCCGTCCGGCTGCAGGTGCGGGCGCTCGGCCCCGACGACCCTTCGACGAGGGCCGCTCTTGCCGTGTTGGCCGAGCTGCCGCAGGGACTGCGGAGTCGGGTTGTCGTGGTGCGGGCCGCGTCGGATGTTGCGGTGAGCCTGCAGCTTCGTGGCGGTCGCACGGTCGTGTGGGGGCCTCCCGGGGGCGCGGTTACCAAGGCAGCCGCCGTGCTCGCGTTGCTGAAGCGACCAGGGAAGGTCCTCGACGTCAGCGCGCCCGGGGTAGCGACGACCCGCTGACCCGAATCCGACATGTCGCCCTCACCCGATTGCGGTGAGTGACCATCGGTCCGGCGGGTAGGACAACGGTACGTGCAGCCCCGACGGCGACGTCGCCTGCAGTGCCGCGCGTTCTGATGCTGGAAAGAGGGTGCCCCGTGCCGGTCGACGCCGCGCCCAGCGAACATCGCGCGGCTGCGTCCCGTCGAACGATGGCGGCCCTGGCCGCGTCCTCCGACGTGTTTGAGACCTTCTTCGACCGGGCCGAGATCGGCTTGGCCATCGCCGACCTGTCCGGCCGGTACGTCCGCGCCAACACGACCTACGCTGCGCTGCTGGGCCAGCGTCCGGAGGACCTCGTCGGCGTCGAAACGGTGACGTACCTGCAGCCCGTGGACGGAACGGTCGACGAGCTGGAACAGCTGCTGGCCGGCGTCACCGCGGCCGTGTCGTCGGAACAGCAGCACGTCGCCGTGGACGGCCGGGTGCGGTGGGTGCTCCACGGGGTGACGGTCGTACTGGGGTCCGACCGGCAGCCCGCCTGGCTGGCCGTCAGTGCCCAGGACATCACCGACCGACGGCAGGCCGAGCACGACCTGCGGGCACTCTCGGAGGCGCTAGCCGAGCAGGCGGTCCGCGATCCGCTCACTGGCCTCGCCAACCGGGTGCTGCTCGAAGAGCGACTGCGGGCCGCACTGGCTCGAGACGCTCGCAGCGGCAGCACCACGGGGGTGCTCTTCCTGGATCTGGACGGCTTCAAAGCCGTCAACGACGAGCACGGCCATGCCGCCGGGGACGACGTGCTGGTTGAGGTAGCGGGTCGGCTGGCCGAGGCTGTTCGACCCTCCGACACGGTGGCCCGGCTCGGCGGTGACGAGTTCGTCGTACTGGTCGAGGGGGTCGGCGTCGGCGAGCTGCCGGTGCTGGCCAACCGCCTTCGCTCGGTCGTCGCCAAGCCCCTGCACATCGAGGGGGGAAGCGGCCAGACCCTCGACCTCCAGGTCGGGGTGAGCATCGGCGAAGCCACCTCTGTCGCGGGGGCCGACGACGCCGCCGGGTTGGTCTCGCGGGCCGACAGTCGCATGTACGCCGCGAAGGACGGTGGGAGTGGCCGGGGTCGTTGAGCGTGTCCGACCGGGCTACGACGCGGGTCACACGCTCGCGGGTTGACCCTCATGCTCGCCACCACGTAACCTCCGGCTCCAAGCCCAGGTTGACATAACTATAAGCGTCTACTTGAGGGTGAGGGTCGCTGGCACTCGTGCCGGCGCTCCGAGCGGCTTTGCCGGTGATGCCTTCCCCGCACCACCGTCAGGCCGTGGCGATCGTCCCACTTCCCCGCACACTGCCAGCCGCTCAGGCACGTCCTGAGCGGCCCGTCCGCGAACTGAGAGGCCCTCCGAACCGTGGCTGCTCCGCAGAACTACCTCGCCGTCATCAAGGTGGTCGGCATCGGAGGTGGCGGCGTCAACGCCGTCAACCGCATGATCGAGGTGGGCCTCAAGGGTGTCGAGTTCATCGCCATCAACACTGACGCCCAAGCCCTGCTGATGAGCGACGCCGACGTCAAGCTCGACATCGGCCGGGAGCTCACGCGAGGTCTCGGCGCCGGAGCGGCCCCGGACGTCGGCAGGCAGGCCGCGGAGGACCACCGCGACGAGATCGAGGAGGTCCTCAAGGGGGCCGACATGGTCTTCGTCACGGCCGGTGAGGGTGGCGGTACCGGCACGGGCGGCGCTCCCGTCGTGGCCGCGGTCGCGCGCTCGCTCGGCGCCCTCACCATCGGCGTGGTCACTCGGCCGTTTTCCTTCGAGGGTCGCCGCCGGGCCGCCCAGGCAGAGGAGGGCATCGACTCGCTGCGCCGCGAGGTCGACACTCTCATCGTCATCCCCAACGACCGCCTGCTGTCCATCAGCGACAAGCAGGTCAGCGTCATGGACGCCTTCAAGAGCGCCGACCAGGTGCTGCTGTCCGGCGTCTCCGGGATCACCGACCTCATCACGACACCAGGTCTGATCAACCTCGACTTCGCCGACGTGAAGGCCGTCATGAGCGGTGCCGGTAGTGCCCTCATGGGCATCGGTTCGGCCCGGGGAGAAGACCGGGCTGTCGTCGCTGCCGAGATGGCGATCGCGAGTCCGCTCCTCGAAGCCAGCATGGACGGCGCCCATGGCGTGCTGCTGTCGGTGTCCGGTGGCAGCGACCTCGGACTGTTCGAGATCAACGAGGCGGCCCAGCTCGTGGCGGATGCCGCCCACCCCGACGCCAACATCATCTTCGGCGCCGTCATCGACGACGCGCTCGGTGACGAGGTTCGGGTGACGGTCATCGCGGCGGGCTTCGATGCAGGGGCGCCGACCCCCGTGCGCCGGGTCGAGCCGCGCCGTCGACCCGAGCCGGTGATCGAGGTGCCGCCGGAGCCAGAGCAGCCGACCCCCGAGTTCGAGCCCAGCGACCCGCAGCGCTATCGCTCGCCGGCGACGGTCGCAGCGCCAGCCGCTCCGCAGGTCGCGCCGCGCCGCACCGTCGTCTTCGAGGACGACCTCGACGTGCCTGACTTCCTGAAGTAGGCCGTCAGGCAGGAATCGATCCGGCTGCGGCGAACCTTGGCACACCTCACTCAGGAGTTGCCATGACCCGCACTCGGACTCTGCTCGCAGCCTGCGCCCTGCCGCTGGCCCTCGTCACCGCCCCGGCGGACGCCGCACCGGCCCTACCCACCAGCGCCGTTGTGACGGTGCGGGACACCCCGTTGTCCTTCGATGCCAAAGCAGTCACGCTGCAGCTCGGCAAGGACGGCAAGGCCACGGTGACGTGGAAGTGGGAGACCACGTCGGTGCGCCCGCACAACGTGCGGGCGGACAACCGCACCTTCGACTCGCACCCCGAGTGCGGAGGCAGCGGCGTCTACGGCGCCCCCACAGGCACGGCGCAGTGCGGCTTCACCGCGGCCACGACCTTCACGCAGACCTTCCGCAGGGCCGGCGTCTACCGCTACCACTGCGCCATCCATGGCGGCCCGGCCAGCGGCATGGCCGGCACGGTCGTCGTGAAGGCCGCGCCCAAGGCTCGGCGATGAGGCCGGCGCGACTCGCGGGCGGGCTGCTGCTGGTTCTCGCTGTGACCGGTTGCGCCAGTGGATCGAAGGGGCAGACGGCCTCCTCAAGCACCCCGGGGCCGGGCGGTGGAGGCAGCGCAACGGCTGCGACCTCGACAGCCTCCTCCGCGTCGGTGGCACCGAGCGTGACGGCAACGCGATCCGGAACGATCGGCGGCTCGGCCACCGCGACGCTTGCCCCGCGACCTTCGGAGACGAGGTCGGGCGGGACGGCCACGACGGTCGCGAGCAGCACGCCGCGTCCGCAGTCCAGCCCGACGCAGCAGGCGACGACGCAGCCTGCACCGCGACCGACCCCGAAGCCCACGGCGGCTCCCACCACGGCGCCACCCGCGGCTGGTGCCACACCGCTCGCGATCCGGGACTTCGAGTTCACGCCCCGCGCTCTCACGGTGGTCGTCGGCACGACGGTGCGGGCGACGAACTTCGACGGCGCGACGCATGACTGGACGAGCCGCACCGGCGTGTGGGGCTCCGGTGACCTCCGCACGAACCAGGCCTTCTCCTACCGGTTCAACGTCGTCGGCAGCTTCGACTACCTGTGCCCCATCCACCCGTCGATGACCGGTTCCGTGGCCGTCACGCCTTCCTGAGGCGCGACTACCCTGCGGGCGTGCCTCCGGACCCGGCGCCGACCCAGCCCGCGCCCGGGCTCGACCCGCGGCGTGACCTCCACGACGCGCGCCTGCCCGCGCCCGTGCGGGCGGTGTTCACCCGTCGCTCAGGTGGCGTGTCGGCCGCTCCGTATGACGCCCTGAACCTGTCGACGAAAGGCAACGACGAGTGGCGCCGCGTCCAGGCCAATAGGGACCTGGTCGCCCGGGGGGTGGGGCTGCGGTACGACGACCTGGTATTCGCCCAGCAGGTGCACGGTCACGATGTCGCCGTGGTCGACCGCAGCGACATCAGCCAGGGCCCCGCTGCCATCGCGGGCGACATCGCCGGTGTTGATGCTCTCGTGACCCGACGTCGCGGCCTCGGTCTGGTGGTGCTCGCCGCGGATTGCCTACCGGTCCTGCTGGCCGACGTGACCGCAGGGGTCATCGGGGCCGCTCACGCGGGGCGACGGGGCCTGGCATCCGGCGTGCTCCAGGCAACCGTGGAAGCCATGGTGGGGCTGGGTGCCCAGGGGATCACGGCGAGCATCGGTCCAGCCGCCGGTCGGTGCTGCTACGAGGTGCCCGCCGAGCTCGCCGCCGAGGTCGAGTTGACCGTCCCGGGCTGCCAGGCCCGCACCCGCCGACACACCCCCTCGATCGATCTGCGCGGCGGGGCGGAGCGGATCCTGCTCGCCCTGGGGCTGACCGTCCGACACGTCGACGCGTGCACGATCCATGACCCCGGCTTCTACAGCTACCGCCGGGACGGCGACACCGGCCGGCATGGGGGCGTCGTGGTTCTGCCATGACCAGGAGGGCGGAGCTGGCGGCCGGTCTCGATGCCGTGCGGAGCCGGCTCGAGCAGGCTTGCAGCGCGGCTGGCCGAGCGTCGAGTGACGTGCGGCTGGTGGCCGTCTCCAAAACCTGGCCGGCGACCGACATCGCCCTGCTTCAGGACCTCGGCGTCACCGACTTCGGCGAGAACCGCGATCAGGAAGCGGCGCAGAAGGCCGCGGCGCTGGCCGATCGGCGTCCGATCTGGCACTTCGTCGGCGCGGTGCAGACCCGGAAGGCGCGGTCCGTGGCGTCGTACGCCGACGTCGTCCACTCGCTCGACCGCGCCGCGCTGGTAGCTGCCCTGGATGCGGGTGCCGTGCAGGCTGGGCGCACGCTGGATGTCCTGCTGCAGGTGAGCCTCGACGGCGACCCAGCCCGGGGCGGCGCAGCACCGGACGCGCTGAGCGCCCTGGCGGACGCCGTCGAGCGAGCCGGCGCCCTGCGGCTGCGCGGTCTCATGGCAGTGCCACCGCCCGGACTCGAGCCGGTCCGGGCGTTCGCTCAGCTGGCTGACATCGCTGCTCGCTTGCGTGCTGATCACCCGACCGCCAAGGAGCTCAGCGCGGGAATGAGCGCCGATCTGGAGCCGGCCGTGATGCACGGGTCGACACTCGTCCGCGTCGGGACGGCCGTGTTCGGGCATCGTCCACCGCTTCTCCGGTAGTCTGCGCACCGCACCACCTGCGCCTGCACATCCACGTCACGGAGGTCTCACATGCCCGGCGCCATGCGCAAGTTGGGCCTCTACCTCGGCCTCGTCGAGGACGACGAGGACGGCCGCGACCGCCGCTACGCCGACGACGACGACGACGAGGGCTACGACGAGCCGGTGGCCATGCGTGGCGGCCACCGCGCCGCGGCCCGTGACGAGGACACCCGCGTCGTGGCCCGGCGCTCCTTCGACACCCGTGAGACGCGCGGATCGGTCGCCCTCGATGCCGCTGTTCGCCCGGTCTCCGCATCGGCTGCCTTCGAGGAGAGCTACCGCATCACGACGCTGCAGCCCCGCACCTACAACGAGGCGCGCACGATCGGTGAGCACTTCCGGGCCGGCACCCCGGTGATCATGAACCTCACGGAGATGGATGACACCGACGCCAAGCGCCTCGTCGACTTCGCCGCCGGACTGATCTTCGGGCTCCACGGCCGGATCGAGCGCGTGACCAACAAGGTGTTCCTGCTGTCCCCCGAGCACGTCCAGGTGACCGCGGAGGACAAGGCTCGGATCGCCGAGAGCGGCTTTTTCAACCAGTCCTGAGATCAGGACCCCGCCGCCACCATGAGCACCGTCGCCGCTGTCCTGGACCTGTTGCTGTTCGTGTTCTTCCTGCTGCTCATCTTCCGCGTGATCATGGAGTACGTCTTCATGCTGGCGCGGTCCTACCGCCCGACTGGGTTGGTCGCCGGCCTGCTCGAGCTCTGCTACACCGTGACCGACCCGCCGCTGAACTTCCTGCGCAGGATCATTCCGCCGCTGCGGATCGGCAGCGTCTCCCTCGATCTCGGCTTCCTCATCCTCATCATCGTCATTCAGGTCGTCCGCAGCCAGATCCTCGGACCGCTGAAGTGACGCTGCAGTGACCACGTCTCACAGATCCTGAGCTCGTCCGCCCTTCCCCGCCCGAGAGGCAGTCCCGTGCCGCTGACCCCCTCCGATGTCGCGAACAAGCAGTTCAAGATCGCCTTCCGCGGCTATTCGCTCGATGAGGTTGATGCCTTCCTCGACGAGGTCGAAGGTGAGCTCGCCCGCTTGTTGCGGGAGAACGCCGAGCTGCGCACAGGGATGTCGACGGTCACCGCGAGCCCATCGGCAGGGGTTGCCGCTGTCCAGGTGCCGGCGGCACCTCCCGAGTTGCCGCCATCGGCACCCGTGGCCGCCGGCGAGACGGAGGGTGCAGCGCTGCGGACCCTGCTGCTGGCCCAGCGCACCGCTGATGAAGCGGTCGCCGAGGCTCGCCGTGAGGCCGAGGAGATCCTCGCCCAGGCGCGTTCGCGCTCGGGCAAGGTCGACGAGGAGGTGACGGCCCGGCTGGCCGCCGCCATGGGCGATGTGGAGGAGCGTCGCAAGCAGCTCGAATCCCACATCGAGGACCTACGGGCGTTCGAGCGCGAGTACCGCACCCGTCTGAAGGCCTACCTCGAGTCGCAGCTTCAGGACTTGCATGGCCGCGGATCGGCGGGTACCGCTGCCGGCGGCGAAAACCCCGCCGGCAATGGCGTGCCGGCGGCTGCCCGCAGCGCAGCCATCGGCGTGACCCCACCGACCACTCCACCGACCACTCCACCGACCACTCCACCGACCACCGCTGCACCCGCGGCAGCCCCGTCGGCGAGCTCCAGGCCCGCGCCTCCGCTGACCGCCACCCCATCGCCTGCTCCCGTCGCTGCGCGGCCGCCGGCACCTCCGCACTCGCCGGCACCGGCAGCGCCACCGACAGCACCGCCTCCGGCAGCGCTGCCGACAGCACCGCCAGCGAGCCCGACC
>JBKKBU010000363.1:0-6364 GCA_046713755.1 Mycobacteriales bacterium | reverse complement strand
GCACGACAGCGACGGGTCGGGCCCGCCGCGCAGCATCGAGCGCTTGCGCGAGCTCCGCGATCTCGCCCGCCTCGGCCTCCAGCCCGACCAGGTCTTGCTCCGCTGCCCGCCGGGCCGCCTGGCCCGCGGCCAGGGCGGTTGCTGCCGCCACGGCTGCCTCGGCTGCACTCCGCGAGACCTGCAGCCGAACGACTTCCGTCGCAGCGGCCGCGGCGTCGTGCCGTGCCGTCGTGACGAGCTGCTCGACCCAGTCGTGGGCTGTCTCCAGGTCGACGGGCACCTCAACCGTGGCAACCTGCGCGACCCGGGCAGCCAGCTGCGACAGCTCCTGGCGCGCGGCGTCGACGGCGGCGGCAGCGGCGGCCGCCCGGTCGGCCAGCCAGCGCTCCACGGACTCGAAGCGATGGACGTGGAACAGCTGCTTGAGCAGCCGCTCGCGATCCTTGTGGTCGGCCTGGAGGAAGGCGGCGAAGCGCCCCTGCGGGAGCACGACCACCTGGAACAACTGGGCGGCGTCCATCCCGAGCAGCCGACCGATCTCCAGGCCGACGTCTTCCGGGCGGGCGGCGATCGGCTCCCAGCTGCCGTCGTCGAGGCACCGCTCGAGCAGGGCGGTCGGGTTGTCGAGCAGCAGCCCGGCACCGCGCTTCTTGGGCCGCCGCTGCGCCGGGGTGCGGGTCACCCGCAGCCGCCGACCACGAGCGGTGAACTCCAGCCGCACCAGCGCCTTGGCGCCCTCGGCCGCGTGATGGCTGCGGAGGTCCTCGCGGGCCTTCTGCCGCTCCCCCGGCACCACGCCGTAGAGGGCGAAACCGAGCGCGTCGAGCAGGGTGGTCTTGCCGCCGCCGGTGTCACCGCACAGCAGCACGAGGCCCGACTCGCCCAGCTCGTCGAGGTCGAGCCGCACGTCGCCGGCGAACGCCCCGAAGGCGGTCAGCTCCAGCAGGTGGGGACGCATCAGCCGGCCAGGTCAGCGCGGTCGGCGAGCCGGTCCGCGAGCCGGGCGTGCTCAAGGGCTTCGCGCAGCAGGTCACCCTCGACCTCGAGCAGGTCACCGCGGACGTGGCTGACGAACGCCAGGGCCACCTCGAGGTCGCTGCGGCCCCGGGTGCGCTCGGCATAGCTCGAGCCGTCGTCGACCGCGCCACCATCTGGGCAGAAGTCCAGCGTCAGGCAGAACGGGAAGCGCCGCCGCAGCGCCGCCATCGCGTCGAGCGGCCGCACCGGGTCGGTGACCGTCACGGCGACGAAGCACGCCTCGGCGAGGGCGAACTCGGCCGCGGACAGCAGGTCTGCCAGCCGCCCGCGCACCGCCGTCAGCTCACGGTGCACCGGTGCCGGCACGGCCGCGACCGAGACCAGCCCGGTCGCACCGAGCTCGACGAGCCACGACGACTTCGCCTGGCCCGCCTCGGAGAAGGAGTAGGGCAACGGCGACCCGCTGTAGCGCAGGCCCTCGCGCAGCTGCTGAGGCCGGTGCAGGTGACCGAGCGCGGTGTAGTCGACGCCGTCGAACAACGCGGCTGGCACGTTGGCCACCCCGCCGACGGTGATGTCGCGCTCGGAGTCCGACGCCTGCCCACCGGTGACCCACGCATGGGCGAGCACCACCGAGCGGCCACCGCGGGTCGTGCGGTCGGCGTGCACCGCCGTCATGGCGCGGGTCATGACACCGGTGTGTCCGGTCAATTCACGATCGCCTGGCAGCAGGTCGCGCACGGCGGCCGGCTCGAGGTAGGGAACGGCGTAGACCGCCACGTCACCGTGGCCGTCACTGAGCACGACCGGGGTCGCGACCGATCGCGGGTCGGTGCGGATCGAGATCCGCGGGTCCAGCAGGCCGCTCTTGTCTCCCAACCGGGCGGGCGCGTCGTGGTTACCGCTGATAGCGACCACGGCAGCGCCGGCGTCCCGCAACCGGCGCAGGGCCTCGTCGAACAGCTGCATCGCCTCCACCGGCGGCAGCGCCCGGTCGTGCACGTCACCGGCAAGCAGCACCGCGTCGACCCGCTCGGAGCGCACCACGTCGACGAGATGGTCGACGAACGCCTCCTGCGCCGCCGAGAGGTCGTGCTGGTGCAGGGAGCGGCCCAGGTGCCAGTCGGAGGTGTGGAGCAGCCGCATGGCCGTCACGGTAGGACGAGCCACCGACACATCCAGGGCGACACACCAGGCCTGTGGACACCGGTACGACGGAGTGGCGCGCGCATCCGTCGTACGAGGTCGTCAGTAGTTTGGTCCCATGCCCGCCGCCGCCTCCGACCGCCCGCTCGCCAGGGCGGCCGCGCTTGCCGTGTCGGCCGTCGTGATCTACCTGCTCGTGGAGCAGCAAGGCGTGTCGTTCGACAAGATCCCCCTGCTGACCGGGCTCGGCTACCTGGCCGGTGCCGTGGCGGGCGGGCCCCAGGGCGCGCTGTGGGCGCCGGCGCTGGTCGTCACCGGCTGGGGACTCGGCAACGACGCGCAGTCCTGGGACTCGATCTCCAGCATCGGCCTGCCCGAGTCGGCTGCCCACATGGTCGGCATCGGCCTCGGGGTGCTCGCCCTGGGGGTGCTGGCGCGATACGGCATCGAGACCACGCTGTGGGGCGTCGGGTTGTCCATCCTGCTGTCCGGCCTGCTGTTCATCGGGCAGCGCGGTGAGGGCATCGAGCTGCTCAACGAGGCAACCGGCTACAGCCTGCTGCTGCTGGCGTACGCCGCAGCCGAGGTCGTCGCCGTGGCGGTGCGGCGCCGATGATCCAGGACGTCGAGATCCGGGAGGACGGCATCCGGCTCGGGCAGTTCCTCAAGCTGTGCGGGCTAGCCGACTCAGGCAGTCACGCCAAGTCGCTCCTCGACGCCGACCTGGTCTCGGTGAACGACGAGGCCGAGACCCGCCGCGGTCGGCAGCTCGTCAAGGGCGACGTCGTCACCGTCGGCACCGAGAAGGCCCGGGTGGTCTAGCCACGTGGACCTCGAGTCGGGCGCCGGCCTGCTGCACCGGCTGACGTCGTACTCGCCCGAACGCGAGTGGAACGAACCTGCGGACGATCCGCGCCTCCGCCACGACCGGGTCTCCAACGACCCCGCAACGCGACCGCCGCAGCTGAAGGCCTACCCGGACGGCCTCCCGGTCCTCGCCCTGCCGAGTGTGCTCCCCGATCCCGGGGTCGCAGCGACGGCGGTCCTCTCCGGCCTTTCAGCTCCAGGCCAGCCGCTCGACGCAGCGCAGCTCGGCCGGCTGCTCTTTCTCGGTGCTGGCGTCGTGCGCACCTCCGACCACAACGGAGCGTCCTTCCTCTATCGCGCCTCCGGATCGGCGGGGGCGCGCTTTCCCCTGGAGATCTACGCCAGCACGCGCGACGTCGCCGGGGTCCCGGACGGCGTGCACTGGTACGACGCGGGGCAGCACGCCCTCGTCCAGGTCGCACCTGCCCCATCGGGCGATGTCACGACCCTGGTCGTGACCGGCGTGCCATGGCGGACCGGGTGGCGCTACGCCGAGCGCGGCTGGCGGCACCTCTACTGGGATGGCGGGACCCTGCTGTCGCAGCTCTACGCCGCTGCTGCCGGCGCCGGTCTCGCGCCGCGGCTCCGCACAGCTTTCCCGGACGTGGCGCTGCGGCAGCTGGTCGGCGCGGATGGCGTGCACGAGTACCCGCTGTACGTGTTGACCCTCGGCGACGGCGACCCGGCGATCGGCTCGACCGGCCCGGCGGTGCCGGGCCACCTGCCGCCCGTCGAGCTGCCGCTGTGCACCGCCGCGCAGCGCGCCGGCGAGGTGAGCGAGCTCGGACCGCCATGGTCGGACGGGGCCGAGCTGTCGGAGGTTCCACCGGCTGCCTCGCTCGACGAGGTCATCCGTCGCCGCGGCTCGCAGCGGCTGATGGACCGGACCCGGACGTTGCCGCGAGCCGCGCTGGAGTGGTCGATGGCCGCGGCCATGCGCGGCGTGCAGGTCCCGCACTGGGTCGTCGTCCACGGCGTCGATGACGTGGCCCCCGGGGTGTACCGGTGGCCTGACCTCGCGCGGCCGCTGTACACCGCCGACCTGCGCGCCGAGCTGACGCGGATCTGCTTGGACCAGGGACTCGGCGGCGACGCGGCGTACGTCGTTGTTGGGGCGATTCCCCTGGCAGAGCTAGACGACCGCGGCTATCGGAACGCCCAGCTCGCAGCGGGACTGGTCGAGGGACGGCTGCACCTGGCCGCCTACGCCCTGGGTGCGAGCGCCTCCGGGATGACCTTCCTCGACTCGGAGGTCCCCGGCCTGCTCGGCGAGCCGGCTGACCTCGTGACGCTGCTGTTCACCTGCGTGGGCGTTCCGGAGTACGTGTCTCGCGCCGGCGGCGGGCCGGGAGATCCCGTGCCGATCCGGCCAGTCGTCCCCCGGCTGGTCGACTAGACCCCACGTGACCGTGCGGCCGGGGCGGCCATCCCGGTCAGCCGGCTGCGAGGAGCGCGTCGACCTGACCGAGCGCCTGTGTCATGCCCTCGGCCATGCCCATCGTCACGAGCTGCTCCATCTGCTCGAGGGTGGCGAACTCCGACCTGACGGTCATGCGCGTGCCGTCTGCGATCTCCTCGAGGTCAACCCTGGCGCGGATGATCGGCATCGTGGGATTCGGCTCGCCCGACTCGTCCGAGAAGCCGTCCTCGAAGTCAATCGACCGCGGCTCGTCGATGGCGACGAAACGCCACCACCCACGAGCCTTCTCGCCTTCCGGTCCGGTCATGAAGTAGCGCGAGCCGCCACCGCTGACCATGTTGTGGTCTTCGAACGTCGCCGGCCAGGTCGGCGGTCCCCACCAGCGCTCCAGCTGGCGGGGATCGGCCCAGATCTGCCAGACCCGAGCGGGCGGTGCCGCAAGGTCGGCGACGATGGTGAAGGTCAAGGCCTCTGGGTCCTGGGTAGTGCTCACGACGGTCATGGGGTGTCTCCTTCTGACGGTGGGTTGAGGAGGTCCTCGATGCGGTCGACGCGGCTGCGCCAGATCTCCTCGTACTGGTGGAGCAGGCGAGTGGCCGCCCGGATGGTGTCCACATCGCCGCGGACGAGCCGCTCGCGGCCACGTTGCCGCTTGGTCACGAGTCCCGCCCGTTCGAGCACCGCGACATGCTTCTGAACTGCGGCGAACGACATCGCGTAGTGGTCGGCCAACGACGAGATCGACGCCTCGTCACGCAGTACTCGCGTGACGATGTCGCGACGGGTCGAATCCGCGAGGGCACCGAAGATCAGATCCACCCGGCTCGCTTGATGTACAACCACAAGGTTGTACGTTAGCTGGGCCGTATCCCCCGGTCAAGGGGATCGGTCACACGGCCCCAGGCATCGGACCGGCTGTCAGTGGCGTCGAGTGGCGACGCCAGATCCGCCAACCGTCCTCGCGCAGGCGCCAGCTGTCCGAGAGGACGAACGCGCCGCTTCGATCCTGGCCCAGCACCGTGGCGTGCATCTGCACCCGCTGCAGGACCACCGCCCCCTCCCCGTCGAGGCTGACGTGCTGCTCCTCCGAGACCAGCGCATGGGTGACGTAGTCCGGCAGCACCTGGAGCCACCGCTCCCGCGGCATGACAACGAACACCGGTACGACGATCACCAGCGCGAAGTCGTCGTCGAGCACTCCCTTCGCCAGATCGACGTCGCGCTCGAGGACGCAACGGTCGAACATCGCCATCCGGGTCATGAGCTCGTCGGTTGACATACCCACGAGCATGCTTCACCCGGAGAACAACAAGCAACGACGGCGGTGTGTGGGGCGGGTGGGCTCGATGCCCACCTCCGACTCAGACCGATGATGACGCAGTTACGGGATACCTCTGAACAAGCGGAGTATTGCCGTAAGGACCTCCGCGTGGTTTAGTTACGTTAACTATCCGGATGTACGGAGAGATGACGTAAGGAGGCGGCAATGGATCTGACCGTGACCGAGGCCGCCTTGCGTCTGGGGGTGGACCGCTCTCGCGTGGAACAGCTGCTGCGCTCAGGGCGGCTCGTCGGTCGACGCAGCGGCGGGTTGTGGTTGATCGACGCAGACGCCTTGGCCGCGATGAGTGCGCACCCAAGAGCGTCCGGACGCCCGATGGCACCGGCGCGAGCATGGGGCCTGTTGGACCTGCTCGATGGCGGGGCCGCGGCATGGCTTTCACCGGTCGCTCGTAGCCAGGTCAGGGCGCGGCTGCGCGCGCTGGACGAGCCCGATCCCGATCAATGGCGAGGATTGCTGCGCGCACGCAGCGGCGTCAGACACGTGCGCGTGCATCCTGCCGGCCTCGCTCGGCTGGACGCCGAGTTCTCCGTGCTCCCTGCCGGGGTCGGCCAGGCGGCCCAGGCCGGCATCGACCTGCTGGCGATCAACCCGATGCTGGAGGTGTACAT
>JBKKBU010000362.1:0-3053 GCA_046713755.1 Mycobacteriales bacterium | reverse complement strand
GCGTCCGACCGGTCGACCTTGTTGATGATCAGGATGACCGGCTTGTTCTGCTGCAGGGCCTTGCGCAGGACGAACCGGGTCTGGGGCAGCGGGCCCTCGGAGGCGTCCACGAGCAGCGCGACCCCGTCGACCATGGACAGCCCGCGCTCGACTTCGCCACCGAAGTCGGCGTGACCGGGGGTGTCAATGATGTTGATCAACAGGTCCTTGCGACGCACCGCGGTGTTCTTCGCGAGGATCGTGATGCCCTTCTCGCGCTCGAGGTCCATCGAGTCCATGACGCGGTCCTTGACCGAGCCCTCGTCGACCTGGTGCTCGGTGTAGGCGCCGGACTGCAGCAGCATCGCGTCGACGAGCGTGGTCTTGCCGTGGTCGACGTGGGCGATGATCGCGACATTGCGGATCCCGTCACGGGTGGGCATGGCTGGACTCCGGGTTCGGCAGGGGAAGCGCCGAGGAGCGTCATCGGCTGACCCCAGTCTAGGGGAGCATGCGCTCGTGATCCCGTTGCTCGCCGCCCAGCAGGCCGCCGCCCGCGACCTGCTCCCCCAGGCAGCCCACGACTACGTCGCAACCGGCGCCGGCGCCGAGCTGTCGACCGCCGAGGCTGAGGCGGCCTGGGCGGGGCTCCGGCTGCGGCCCCGGGTGCTCCGCGACGTGTCGGTGGTGGACACCGCTGTCGAGGTGCTGGGTCACCGACTGCCCTCCCCGGTCGGCGTCGCACCGACCGCCGCGCACACGCTGCTCCACCCCTCAGGCGAGGGCGGTACGGCGCAGGGCGCGGGCCAGCACCTGCTGGTCGTGTCGACCCGCTCGACCACCCGCCTGGAAGACCTCCATCCTGCTGGCTCTTGGTGGCTGCAGGTCTACGTCATGCGTGACCGCGGGCTGACGCACTCGCTCGTGCAGCGGGCAGCCGCCCTGGGTGCCACCGGCCTGGTCCTCACCGGCGACACCCCGCTGGTCCCGGCCCGCAGCCGCCCCGGGTCGCCGCCCGCGCAGGTCCACGTCAACCTGGAGCCGCACCCGGATGGGGCAGCCGACCAGGACCCGGCCACCGACCTGTCCACCATCGGCTGGCTGGCGGAGGCGTCCGGCCTGCCGGTACTCGTCAAAGGGGTGCTGCGCGCGGACGACGCGCGGGACTGCGTGGGCGCCGGCGCGGCGGGGCTCGTGGTGAGCAACCACGGTGGCCGACAGCTCGACCGAGCAGTGGCCTCGGTGTACGCCCTGCCTGAGGTCGTTGCCGCCGTCGACGTCCCGGTGCTCGTCGACGGCGGACTGCGGTCCGGCACCGACGTGCTGGGTGCGCTCGCGCTCGGCGCCCGGGCGGTGCTCATCGGGCGGCCGGTCCTGTGGGCACTCGCCGCCGACGGCAGCGCAGGCGTGGGCGCCTGCCTCGCGGCGTACGACGCAGACCTGGCTGTCGCGATGGCCCTCGCCGGCTGTGCGCGCGTGGCCGACGTCGACCGCTCACTGCTCGCCTGAGCTCTACTCGAGGCGGAAGCCGACCTTCAGGCTGACCTGGAAGTGCGCGATCTCGCCATCGACGACCTGGCCGCGGATCTCGGTCGCCTCGAACCACTCGACCCCGCGGACGGTCCGGGACACCCGCGCGATGCCGTTGCGGATCGCCTGCTGGACCGAGTCGGGCGACGTGCCGACGACCTCGGTCACGCGGTACACGTGGTCACTCACGGGGCACTCCTCGCAGCTGTCCGGTCGGGTCCACGCGAACCTTTCACACCCAGCTCAGACCCACCGTCACGCCCTCCGCGGCGCGGTCCTATCCTCCGACGGGGATGTCGTGATGGAGTGCGGCCCCCGACATCAGATCCCGGAGGTGCGAGGTGGCACTGCAGGACGAGGTGACCGCAGCGCGCCGGGCCATCGCAGCCCTCGAGCAGGCCACGATTTACCTGCGACGTCACTACGGCGACACCATCGACGCCCGCCGGCTCGAAGGTGACGTCGCCCGCCTGGCCACCGACCTTGACCTGCTGTGCGGCCCTCAGCAGCAGGCCCCTGCCCCGGTCCTCGAGATCATCCCCGACACTGAGTACGCCCACGACTTCTGGATGGATGCGGAAGACGAGGGTCTCGGGTCGTCCGACCGCCGGGCGCCCTAGCCTCTCCGCACGAGCACTGTTCCGCCGTACCCCCTGATGCTGGAGGACACCGCACCGGTGACGACGACTGCCGGCCCCCCCGCGGGCCCCTTCGCTCCTGGCCGCGCGGCCATCTCCGAACGCCACCTGCGCAAGGACCGGTGGTGGCTGCAACCACTCATCACCGTCACCGTGCTGGTGAGCTTCATCATCTACTCGACGGTGCGCGCGTTCGAGAACGCCCACTACTTCGCCGCGCCGCACCTCATCTCGCCGTTCTACTCGCCGTGCATCACCAAGGCCTGCGAGGGCGACACCTTCCCGGAGCTGTTCACCGGGCCGTCGTTCCTGTCGCCGGCGCTCTACATCCTGATCGTGCCGCTGGGCTTCCGGCTGACTTGCTACTACTACCGCAAGGCCTACTACCGCTCGTTCTGGCTCTCGCCGCCGGCCTGCGCGGTCGCCGAGCCGCACAAGACCTACACCGGTGAGACCCGCTTCCCGCTGGTCTTCCAGAACATCCACCGCTACTTCTTCTACGCGGGCCTGCTCTTCAACGCGATCCTGACGTACGACGCGCTGATCGCGTTCAAGGGCGAGGACGGCGGCGTCGGTCTTACCCTCGGGACCGTGGTGCTGCTCACCAACGCCACGCTGCTGTGGGGCTACTCGCTGTCGTGTCACTCCTGCCGCCACATCGTCGGCGGGCGGCTCAACCACTTCTCCGCCCATCCGTGGCGCTACCAGTTCTGGACCTTCGTCTCCAAGCTCAACGGCAAGCACATGCAGCTGGCCTGGGTCTCGCTGATCTGGGTGGCCTTCACCGACTTCTACGTCCGCATGGTCTCCACCGGCCTGTTCGACGACCCGAGGTTCTTCTGATGAGCGAGCAGGTGGAGCGGCACGCCTACGACGTCGTCGTCGTCGGGGCCGGTGGCGCTGGAC
>JBKKBU010000361.1:0-3046 GCA_046713755.1 Mycobacteriales bacterium | reverse complement strand
GGGTAGTCGACTCGCGGGATCAGGCGAAGCTGTAGCCCGGGACCAGCTCGCGGGCGAGCTGCTCCAGGAAGAGCCCGATGTCGGTGACGATGCCCACGGCCTGCGACGAGCCACGGTCGGCGAGCTTGGTGACGGTCGCCGGGTTGATGTCGACGCAGACCAGGGGAATGGACGCCGGCAGGATGTTGCCGGTCGCGATCGAGTGCAGCATGGTCGCCACCATGATCGCGAAACCGACGCCCTTCAGCTCTGCCCGCATGGCGCGCTGGCCCTCGATGACGTCGGTGTAGACGTCCGGCAGCGGGCCGTCGTCGCGGACCGAGCCGACGAGGACGAACTTCTTCCGGCGCACCACCAGGGCATGCATGATGCCGCTGGTCAGCACCCCCGTGTCGACAGCCTCGGCGATCGAACCGGCTCGCCGGATCGTGTTGATGGCCCGGATGTGGTGCTCGTGACCGTGATCGACGCCCTTGCCCATGGCCAGGTCCACGCCGAGCGACGTGCCGTAGAGCGCCGCCTCGATGTCATGCGTCGCGAGCGCGTTGCCGGCGAACAGCACGTCGACGAAGCCGTGCTCGACGAGCGCGGTGAAGGCCGGCGCAGCACCGGTGTGGACGATGCCGGGACCGCCGACCCACAACAGCTTCTGGCCGTCCAGCTTCACCTCGCGCATCCGCTGCGCGATCTGCCGGACGAGCAGCGCCTGCGGCTTCTCCGAGGACACCGCCGACGACATGAACTCGAAGGAGTCCTGCTGGGTGGAGTGCTCCCGGACCGGCAGCACGACCTTCACTCCCGAGGCACCGCAGACGACCTGCTGGCCGGCCTTGACGTCCGACACCGGCACGGTCCGGACCCGATCGCGCTCCACGAGCAGGCCACAATCCATCTCGGGCTGTTCCACCGGGACCCACTGCCCGCCGAGGCGGACGACGGTCTCAAGGTTGGTCGTGGAGTAGAAGTCCTCGGGGAAGACGCCATCGCGGTCGCACTCCTTGACGACAGCCTCGCCGGGGTCGACCTGGTTGACGCCATGGGCCTGCAGCCGCATCAGCAGCCGCTGCAGGGACTCGTCGTCCTCGGCGGAGACGACGATGCGGGCATAGGACTCGTCCTCGTGCTTGCGGCCGACGTCGAGGCGGTCGATGCGGTAGTCGCCGCCGTACGCCAGGACGTCGTCGAGGACCGAGGCGAGGATCCCGGTGTCCATCAGGTGCCCTCGGGTCTCGAGGGTCTCGCTGACCGTCACGGGCGCTCCTGTCGTCGTGGGCTAGACCACGGCGCCGTCGTCGGATCCGTGGTCATCCCGAGGAGCATCGCGCACAGCTGTCACCAGGCCATACGCACCCCCCGTCATCAACGCGATGCCGAGCAGCATCACCTCGAAGGTGCCGGCCTGGCTCAGCAGGCCGGGGGCGAAGGCGAGGACCAAGCCGATCAGCACGGCCAAGGCTGACACCGCGGTGCGGGCCTTGATCCGCGGTAGGGCGGGCGGTGGTGGCGGTGTGAAGTGGCCGCCGTCGAGGTCATGGTCGTCGCGGTCGAGCGCCGCGGGCTCGACCCAGGCGGGCAGCTCCTCATCTCCGGTGAGCGGGGGATCGGTCCGCCGCCGCAGTCGGCGCCCCAGGCTGTCGGTCTCGCTCTTGCGCTGGTCAGCGCGTCGGGACCGCTCGGGTGAAACGCTCTGCCCGTCGTCGGTCGCGAGGTCCTCCGAAACGGGCCAGGGTGGCACCGGCGCAGTGACCCCCTGCTCGAAGCCGGCCACGATCTGGCGGAAGAGCTCGTCGGGATCCGGCAGACCCGGCGTCGGGACGGCATCGGGGGAGGTGGCTGCCCCCGTCGGCGCTGCGGCGGGCGGGGGCGGTGCGCCAGGCGGATCGGCAGGAAGCGGTGGGTCGGGCAGCTCGGGTGGGCTGAGGACCCGGTTGGCGGCATGTCGCGGCACGGCCTGCACGAGCCCGTGGGCGGTGGCGCCGGGCTCCTGCTCCGCGAGCAGGGCGGTCAGGTCCTGCACCTCGGCAGCGACGACGGTGCGTGCGACATCAGCGCGGTCCGGGTCGACCCACAGCCGGTCCAGCGGCCGCGAGGGCAGCACGACCGACTGGGTCAGCGGCTGGACGTTGCCGGCCGGTTCGACGTAGGCGGCGACCCCGGCGGACCGCAGCCGGTCCAGCAGCGTCTCGGACAGTCGCGGGTCGAGGTCGACGAGCGCCCCGAAGTCCGCTGCTGCCAGCCCGTTGGCCCGCCGTCCGGCGGGGCCCTCCGGCAGCGTCATGCCCGGGTGGCGGGGGCGTGCGCCCGGACGAACGCGAGGCTCTCGGCGAAGATCTGCGGGGCGTCGTTGTCGAGGGTCGCCACGTGGTAGCTGTCGTGCAGCACCCGCTCCTCAGCGATTCCCGCCGCGAGCCCCGCCATCAGGGCCCGGCCGCTGACCGGCTCGACGACGTGGTCGACGGCGCTGCGGAACACCAGGACGGGACAGGTGATGGTGGGCAGGTCGCGCCGGACGACCGGCCAGGCCTGCTGCAGCGAGTGGGCGGCCTTCAGCGGCAGCTTGGGATAGGCCAGCTCGGTCATGCCGGGCTTCTTGATGTCGCTGCCGATGCCGGGGAAAGCCCCGACCAGCCGCTTGGCGACGGGCAGCAGCTTGGCGTCCTTGCGCTCGGTGGCGAGCGAGGCGTTGACGGTGACGACACCGGCCACGTCGGAGCGCTCCTCGGCCAGTCGGAGGGCGAGGGTCCCGCCCATCGACAGGCCCATCGCGAAGACTGCGTCACACCGCGAACGCAGGTCGTCGTAGGCATCGGCGACGGCGGCGTACCAGTCCTGCCAGGTCGTGGTGTTCATGTCCTGCCACCGGGTGCCGTGACCGGGCAGGAGGGGGACGCGGACCGCCAGCCCGCCCGCTGCGTGCAGGTGCTCTGCCCAGCCGCGGACCGACTGCGGGCAGCCGGTGAACCCATGGCTGATCAGGACGCCGACCCGGCTGCCCCCGGGGTCGGGACGCAGGTCGATCGGCTCGGCACCGGGCAGGACGGGCACA
>JBKKBU010000360.1:0-8346 GCA_046713755.1 Mycobacteriales bacterium | reverse complement strand
AGCGGATCGGCGAGGCAGACATCGTCATCTGGGCGGCCTCTCTCGTCCACGAGGACGTGTTGCAGCACGCCCGCCCGGACGCGCTTGTCGTCAACTCGGCGGAGCATTCGCTCGAGGGCATCACCGGCCACTACGAGCGGGCTGCCCGCGAAGGACTGCGGGTCGCACGCATCCACTCCGGCGACCCGGGCCTGTGGGGCGGAACCCAGGAGCAGCAGGAGATCTGCGAGCGGCTGGGGCTGCAGGTCGAGATCATCCCGGGGGTGTCGGCGTTCAGCGCGGTGGCTGCGCTCGTCGGCCGAGAGCTGACCATTCCCGAGGTCGCGCAGTCGGTCGTCCTCACCCGGCTCGAGGGCGGCAAGACGCCGATGCCACCGCGTGAGACGGTGCGCGCGTTCGCCGCCCACGGCACCACGATGGCGCTGTTCCTGTCGGCCGCCCGGACCAAGCACCTGCAGGAGGAGCTGCTCGCGGGTGGGGCCTATGACGAGGACACTCCCTGCGTCGTCGCCTACGCCGCTACCTGGCCTGACGAGCTGGTCTTCGAGTGCCGCCTGGGGGAGCTTGCCCAGCAGGTCAAGGAGCACAAGCTCTACAAGCACACCCTCGTGCTGGTCGGCCCGGCGCTCGCCGCCGGCGGCACCCGCTCGCACCTCTACCACCCCGGTCACTTCCACGAGCACCGCCGCGTCGAGGACCCAGCCGCTCGCGCTGCCCTGCGCGAACGCGACAAGATGCTCAAGTGAGCGACATCCGCGAGCCAGACCTGCCACGCACCGCCAAGGTGCGCACCGGTCCGCTGCGGTCGGGTTGGACGACCGGGACCTGCGCCTCAGCCGCGGCAAAAGCGGCTGCCCTCGCGCTGCGCGACCAGGTCGCACCGTCGTCCGTCGACGTTGCGCTGCCTTCCGGCAACCGGGTGTCGTTCGCCGTGGAGTCGTGCGCCTTCACGCCGCAGGCGGCGACGGCCGTCGTCGTGAAGGACGCGGGCGACGCCCCGGACGTCACCCACGGCGCCCATCTGACCGTCGAGGTGTCGTGGGCCGAGGAGCTGCTGCTCGAGGCGGGGGTCGGCGTCGGGACGGTGACCAAGCCAGGGCTGGGGCTCGAGGTGGGTGGCCCGGCCATCAACCCGGTGCCTCGCGAGATGATCACCTTGGCGGTGCGCGAGGTGACCGATCGCGGGCTGCGGGTCGTCGTCAGCGTCCCCGATGGCGAGAAGCGGGCGAAGAAGACGACCAACGCTCGCCTCGGCATTCTGGGCGGCATCTCGATCCTCGGCACGACAGGCATCGTGCGGCCCTTCTCGACCGAGTCCTGGCGAGCCTCGGTCGTGCAGGCTGTCGCGGTGATGGCTGCGCAGGGGCTGCCCACCCTGGTGCTCGCGACCGGTGGCCGGACCGAGCAGGGCGCGATCGCGCTGCTGCCCGAGCTGCCCGAGGTCTGCTTCGTCGAGGTGGGTGACTTCACCGGCGCCGCCTTGCGGCGTGCTGTCGAGCTGGGCTTGTCGCAGGTGGTTTTTGTCGGCATGGTCGGCAAGCTCGCGAAGCTCGCCGGCGGTGTGGTCATGACCCACTACACCCGCTCGAAGGTGCCGCTCGACCTGCTCGCCTCCCTCGACCCCGGCACCGCTGCCGCGGTCCGGCAGGCCAACACCGCCCGCCACGCCTACGAGGTCTGGGAGGCTGCCGGCGTCCTGCGCCCCGCCGGTGACCGCCTGTGCGCGGCCGTGAAGGACGTCCTGCAGCGCTTCACCGAGGGAGCGTTGTCCGCCGAGGTCGCCATGGTCGACTTCACCGGTCGCCGCGTGGTCGCGGCGACCCGACCGGAGTGGGTAGCCGCGTGATCGTGGTCATCGGGTACGACGGAACCGGGCTGTCCCCGACCGCGCTCGACCGGCTGGCCGCGGCCACGCTGGTCGTGGGCGGCGAGCGCCACCTCGCTGCGGTGCCGGTGCCCGAGGGCGCCCGCTGCATCGTCATGGGTGATGTTCGGGTCGCGGTCGCCGAAGCCGTCGTGCACGACGGGCCGGTCGTGGTGATTGCGAGCGGCGACCCCGGGTTCTTCGGCATCGTGCGCCGACTGCGCAGCGCAGGTGCCACTCCCGAGGTCATCCCAGCTCTCACCTCCGTGGCCGTGGCCTTCGCTCGCGCCGGGCTGCGCTGGGACGACGCCGAGGTGGTCAGCGCCCACGGCCGCGACCTGCGGCTGGCCGTCAACACCTGCCGTCGTTCCCGGAAGACCGCGGTGCTCACCGCACCGGGGTCCGGTCCGCGCGAGCTCGGCGAGGCACTCGCCGGCCGGCCCGACCGGGTGCTCTTCGTCGCCGAGCGCCTCGGCGAGGCGGACGAGCGGACCTGCTGGGTGGCACCCGAGGATGCCGCCGCCCGCAGCGACTGGCTCGAGCCCAATGTCGTCATCGTCACGGACCCGCTGCACGACGACGAGATCGACGCCCCCATGCCGTGGCGGCTCGGCGGGCTGGCGGTCCCGGATGGTTGGGCCCTCCCCGAGGACGCCTTCCAGCACCGCGACGGCATGGTGACCAAGTCCGAGGTGCGGGCGCACGTCCTGGCCCGCCTCGGCCCGCGGCCCGGCGCGCTGGTGTGGGACGTCGGCGCCGGCAGTGGCTCGGTCGGTGTGGAGTGCGCCCGCTTCGGCGCTGCCGTCATCGTGGTCGAGCGCTACGAGGAGCAGGCCGCTCGGGCCGAGGTCAACGCGGCGCTGCACGACGTGCCCGTGCAGGTCGTGGTCGGTGTCGCCCCGGAGGTCCTTGCGGTGCTGCCTGACCCTGACGCGGTGTTCGTCGGGGGCGGGGGCCCCGAGGTGGTCGCCGCGGTGGCTGCTCGTCGACCGCACCGCATCGTGGTTGCGCTTGCCGCGATCGAGCGGGTCGTCCCGACGATGGAAGCCTTGAACGGCTACATCACCGAGGCGGTGATGCTCCAGTCGCAGCGCATCATCCCGCTCGGGGGTGCGCACCGGCTGGCACCCAACAACCCGGTTTTCGTGGTCTCCGGCGTGCTGCCGTGATCGGACTTGTCACCACGACTGCCTCTGGTCGCGTCGCTGCCGGTGCGCTCGCGGCTGGGCTGGGCACCACTTCGTCGTACGACGTCCGCGAGATCGCTAGCGCGTGGCGGGAGTGCGACCAGCTGGTGTGCTTCCTCGCCACTGGGGCCACGGTCCGACTGCTGGCGCCCCTGCTGGAGGGCAAGCACGTCGACCCGGGGGTCGTCTGTGTCGACGAGGGGCTGCGCTTCGCCATCCCGGTCCTGGGGGGGCATGCCGGGGGAGCCAATGCCCTTGCCGAGCAGGTGTCGGGGCTGCTGGGCACCATCGCCGTCGTCACGACCGCCACGGACGCCGTCGGGCTGCCGGGGCTCGACATGCTGGGGTGGCCGGTCGAGGGTGCCATCGCGACGGTGAGCCGGGCGCTGCTCGACGGTGAGGACGTGCGGCTCGAGGCCGACGCGACGTGGCCGCTGCCGCCGCTGCCGCTGGGGGATGAAGGCGATCACGTCGTCATGGTCACCGACCGGCTGGTGGCGCTCGACCCGCTCACGGCGATCCTGCGGCCGCCGTCGCTGGTCCTCGGTGTCGGCGCCTCGCGAGGCGTCGGCGTTGACGAGCTCGAGGTGCTCGTCGACCGGGCACTCGCGGATGCCGCGCTGTCAGCGCAGTCGGTGGCCCTGGTGGCGACCGTCGATGCGAAGTCCGACGAGGTCGGCTTGCTCGAGTTGTGCACCCGGAGGGGCTGGCCGCTCGTGGTGCACACCGCCCAGGAGCTCGCCGCGATGGAGGTCCCCAACCCCAGCGATGAGCCCATGCGCGCCCTCGGGACCCCGTCGGTGGCCGAAGCGGCCGCGATGCTGCACGGCGAACTGGTCGTCCAGAAGCAGAAGTCGGCCATGGCGACTGTGGCCGTCTCGCGGATCGCGCCACGCGGTCGGTTGGCACTGGTCGGGCTCGGCCCCGGTGCCCGTGACCTGATGACTCCGCGGGCCGTCACCGAGCTTCGTCGCTCCTCGGTGTGGGTGGGTCTCGACCAGTACGTCGACCAGGTGCGCGACCTCGCGCGGCCCGGCACCCGGATCCTCGAGACCGGTCTGGGCAAGGAGGAGGAGCGGGCCCACAGCGCAGTGCGCGAGGCGGAGCTCGGCCACGCCGTCGCGCTGATCGGCAGCGGCGACGCGGGGGTCTACGCCATGGCCTCACCGGCGCTCGAGGTGGCCGGCACTGACATCGACGTCATCGGTGTTCCCGGCGTCACCGCCGCGCTTGCCGCCGCCGCGTTGTTGGGCGCGCCGCTCGGCCACGACCATGCCGCCATCAGCTTGTCCGATCAGCACACCCCGTGGGAGGCGATCGAGCGGCGCATTCACGCCGTGGCAGAGGCGGATCTTGTGGTCACGTTCTACAACCCGCGCAGCCGCGGTCGTGACTGGCAGCTGCCTCAAGCTCTCGCCATGCTGCTCGAGCACCGGCCGGCCACCACCCCGGTCGGCATCGTCACGCAGGCGTCGCGCCCGGATGAGCAGGTCGTCCTGACGACCCTCGGCAAGCTCGACGTGGAGCAGGTGACGATGTACGCCTGCGTCGTCGTGGGCTCCTCCCAGTCGGTCGTGGTCGGCGGTCGGTTCGTCACGCCGAGGGGCTACCGGTGGGGGTGACCTACCTGGCGAGCTACGAGGTCACCGACGAGTGCACGGCCTGCGGTGCCTGCCTGCTCACCTGTCCGGAGCACGCGTTCGTGCCGACGCTGCCGCTCCAGGTCCTGGCGGACCGTTGCACTGACTGCGGCGAGTGCGTGGAGGTCTGCCCCCGCGACGCCATCGTGCGCCTCGAGGTGCCGGTGTGAGCAGGCCGTTCGCCCCGGGGACGGTGGCGCTGGTCGGTGCTGGTCCGGGAGACCCCGGCTTGTTGACGATGCGCGCCGCCGAGCTGCTGGGGCTGGCCGACGTGGTGCTCACCGACCGGCTGGTGAGTCTGGAGGTGCTGACGCACGTCCGGGTTGGCGCTGAGGTCGTCGATGTGGGCAAGACGTCGTGGACCGGCACGGCCCCTCGGCAGGAGGAGATCAACGCGCAGCTGGTCACGCACGCGCTCGCGGGTCGGCGGGTCGTGCGACTCAAGGGCGGCGACCCCTTCGTGTTCGGCCGCGGGAGTGAGGAGGCTGAGGCGCTGGTCGCCGCCGGGGTGCCGTTCGAGGTCGTGCCCGGCATCACGAGCGCCATCGCAGCCCCGGCGTACGCCGGTATTCCGGTGACTGCCCGCGGCATCACCCAGGACGTCTGCATCGTCACCGGCCACCTCGATCCCGATGACCCAGCCAGTCGGGTGCGCTGGCAGGCGCTCGCGACCGGGCCAGGGACGCTGGTCATCCTCATGGGCCAGGACCGGCTGCGGCTGCTCACCGCCGGCCTCATCCGGCACGGTCGGCCGGCGGACACGCCGGCGGCCTGCATCGAGCGCGGCACGACCCCGCAGCAACGGGTCGTTGTCAGCACGCTCGCCGGGCTCGCCGACGCGGTCGCGGCCGCCGGGCTGCAGGCGCCGGTGGCCACTGTGGTGGGCGAGGTCGTGGCCCTCCGGGAGACCTTGAGGTGGTTCGACTGACCCGCGTCGTCCACCCCATCGAGCAGGAGTCGATGGCGATCCTGCGCTCGCGGGTCGACCTGTCTGCCCTGCCGCCGTTGCAGCGAGCTGTTGTCGAGCGCGTCGTGCACGCCAGCGCCGACCTCGACTACGTCACCGACCTGGTGCTGCCTGCGGAGGACGTCCTCGCGGCCGCGGTGGCGGCGCTGCGGGACGGGGCTCCGATCGTCGCCGACGTCGAGATGGTGGCGGCCGGCATCACCGGTCGGCCGGCGATCTGCCGGGTCCGCGACGCCTCACCGCGCGAGGGACTGACCCGGTCGGCGGTGGCGCTCGAGGAGGCCGCCCTAGCCGCCGGTCCAGGGTCGGTCTACGTCATCGGCTGCGCTCCCACTGCGTTGTTCCGGCTGCTCGAGATCGCGGCCGCGCCCGTCCTGGTCATCGGGTTGCCGGTCGGCTTCGTGGGCGCGGCCGAGTCGAAAGCGGCACTGCGTTCCTCCGGACTCCCTTCGCTGTCCAACGTGTCCGAGAAGGGCGGCTCGGCGGTCGCCTCGGCGGCGTTGAACGCCCTGCTCTACGTGGAGATCTGAATGGGGCGCGCGCTGCTCGTCATCGGCCACGGCACCACCAGCGAGCAGGGGGTGGCGCAGTTCGCAGGGCTCCTCACGGGGGTGCGATCGATGGCGCCCGATCTGGTTGTCGAAGGTGGCTTTTTAGAGCTCGCCCGGCCGCCGATCCAGGACGCGGTGGGGCGGCTCGTGGCGGCCGGGCACCTCCGGGTGGATGTCGTCCCGCTCGTGCTCGTCGCAGCAGGGCACAGCAAGGGTGATGTCCCTGCCGCCCTCGAGCGCGAGCGATTGCGGCACCCCGGGCTGACATTCCGTTATGGCCGACCGCTCGGGCCGCACCCGCTGCTGCTCGCCGAGCTGGAGGCCCGCCTGCAGTCCGTCGTACGACGTGAGCTGTGGGCCACGACGGCGGTTGTCCTCGTCGGCCGCGGGGCGACCGACCCGGACGCCAACGCGGAGGTGGCCAAGACCGCCCGGTTGCTGTTCGAGGGTCGCGGGATCGGGACTGTCGAGACCGCGTTTGTGTCCCTCGCAGCGCCGGGCGTGCCGGCCGCGCTCGATCGAGCCGTCGCCCTGGGCTTCCGCCGGATCGTGGTGCTGCCGTACTTCCTGTTCGCTGGGGTGCTGCCCGACCGGATCGTCGAGCAGGTGTCGGCATGGGCTGTCGGGCGCGATGTCGAGGTGGTGTGCGCGGGGCTCATCGGACCCGGTGCCGCGCTCGCCGAGCTGGTGCTCGAGCGGTGGCGTGAGATCGACGGCGGCGACCTCCGGATGAACTGCGACACCTGCGCCTACCGGGTCGCGCTCCCGGGCTTCGAGGCCAAGCTCGGCATGCCGCAGACACCGCACGACCACCCGGACGACCCGGCCCACCCGCACGGTCACCACCACGAGCACGTGTGACCGACCACGACTTGCGCTTCCACGGCGACGTCGAGGTCGCACCAGGGCTGCTGGACCTCGCCGTCAACGTGCGGGGCGCACGACCGCCTGGCTGGTTGCGCGACGTGCTGGCTGCCTCGCTGGATGGGCTCGGGAGCTATCCGGTTCAGGATGCGGCCATCGCGGCGGTGGCGGCCCGGCACGGCAGGTCCACCGACGAGGTGCTGCTCACCGCCGGGGGAGCAGAGGCTTTTGTCCTGCTCGCCCGGGCGCTCACCCCGCGACGGGCCGTCTGCGTGCACCCGAGCTTCACCGAGCCGGAAGCTGCCCTACGCGCCGCTGGGCACGAGGTCTCACGGGTGGTGCTGGCGCCGCCGTACTCCTCGCTGGTCGTCCCCGACGATGCCGACCTGGTGGTCGTCGGCAACCCGACCAACCCGACCGGGGTCGTGCACGACGTGGCGGAGCTGTGTCGCGCCGGCCGCATCACGGTGGTCGACGAAGCCTTCGCCGATGCGCTCCCGGGGGAGACGTCGTCGGTCGCCGGGCGGGCCGACCTGCCGGGGCTCGTCGTCGTACGTTCGCTCACCAAGACGTGGGCGCTGGCGGGGTTGCGGGTCGGCTACCTGCTCGGGCCGTCAGACGTGGTGTCCCGCCTTCGCGAGGCCCAACCGCTGTGGGCGGTGTCGACCCCCGCGCTGGCCGCGATCGAGGCGTGCCTGTCGCCGCGGGCCCTTGTCGAGGCCGACGAGGTGGCGCGGGCGGGCACCCAGGAGCGCTGGCGGTTGGAAGGGCTACTGCGCGGACTCGGCGTCACCGTGACCCCCGGCTCGCAGGCGCCGTATCTCTTGTGCGAGGTGCCAGGGCACCCCGAGCTGCGGCAACGCCTGCGTGGGATGGGGATCGCGGTGCGGCGTGGTGACACCTTCCCCGGCCTGGGACCCGACCACTTCCGGGTGGCGGTGCGAGACCGGGCCTCGAGCGATCGCCTGGTCGCGGCACTGTGGTCCGTCCTCGCTGCCTTCTGACGCGTCGAGTAGGGGCAGAATTCTTGTTGTGGATAAGTACGCACACCTGTTCATCTGTGTTTCACTGCATGTAGGGAAGGAGTCGTCATGTCAACGCAGACCACCGACATCGAGGGCGCTGCTGTGCCGGTTGCTGTGGACATCTCGGCTGACCTCTCGGCTGACCTCTCGGTTGACGTGGCACCGGAGGTCGCCGCCTTCTGGGCCGCGGTCCAAGCCCTGGCGGCGGCGAGTGCGGCTGGTCGGCTCGGTGACGAGCAGGCGGCGGC
>JBKKBU010000359.1:0-3411 GCA_046713755.1 Mycobacteriales bacterium | reverse complement strand
GCTCGGCGCTCCCCCGAGCCGGGGCGGGCGCCGTCGGGGTCGCCCCCGCCGCGGGTGGCCGGGGCCGGCTGGCCTCCCACACCAGGCGCGCGACCACCGCATCACGGGCGAGCAGCTGCAGCTGGCGCTGATCGGTGCCAACCGCGACCGGGGCGGCGTAGCGCCAGGTCGTCGACGCCCCCGGGGCGAGCCGCAGGAGGTAGCGCACGACCGAGTGGCGGCGTACGACGACGTCGGGCTGCGGGGCGAAGACGAGCGCGGCCACGTCGCGGGCCACCGACTTCGGCACCACCTCGTCGACACCCGCCGGCACCGTCCGCCGGGTGTCGTTGCGGACCGTCGTCTCGCTGCGCAGGCTGCTGCCCACGAGCGTCCAGGTCCGGTCCACCCGCAGCCCATCCGGCCGCAGGACCGCCGGGAAGGCGTAGGGCGGGACGGTGCTGCTCGCGACCGGCTCAGCCGTCACGGTGCGGCGCCCGGCTTGCCCGCTGACCGCCGCGACCAGGCCGATGAGAGCGACCAGCACCAGCCCGATCGACAGGGCGCGCACCAGTGGCACCCGGGACCACCACCGCTCCAGCACCAGGTGCGCGGTCCACGCGGGGCGCGCCACCGGTCGTTCGGTTGGCTCTGCCCGGCTCGACCACGACGCACCGGCAGCAGCGGTCGGCGCGGACCCGGCCGGCAACGAGGTCGGCACCGACGTCGCCAGCGAGGGCGCGAGCTCGACCAGCCGGTCGCGGGCCTGCCCAGCCGTCGGCCGCAAGGCGGGCTCCGGGGCGGTCATGTCGGCCACGAGGACGCGCAGCCGTTCCGGGAGCGCGGCGGGCTCGGCCGCGCCGATCAGCAGGCAGAGCAGCTGACCGGCGTCGCGGACGTCGTCCGACGGCAGCACCGACCGCCCACTGACCGGGGCGGCCAACCCGAAGCCGGTGAGCCGAGTGACCGGTCGTAGCGGGACACCAAGGTCCACCAGGACATCTGCCTCCCGGAGCGCGCCGTGGAGAACCCCGCCGGCGTGGAGATCGGAGAGGCCATCGAGGACGTCGGCCACCAGAGCACCGGCGGTTCTCGCCGGCAGCACTTGCCCTGACTGCGCTCGCAGCTCGACCAGGTCGGTGCCTGGAACGCGGTCACGCACCACCGCCACGCAGTCGTCCTCGACGGCCAGGTGCAGCACCGGGACGAGATGGCGACCCGAGACCGCCCGCAACGTGGCTGCACCGGCGAGCAGTCGCTCGCGCAGTGCCGGGTCAGCAGCGAGGCCGGCCTCCAGCACCTCGACGGCGACCGGGAGGCCGTCCGCGAGCCGGCGGCCGAGGTGCACCTGCCCGAAGGTCGTGCGGCGGACCGGGTCGCCCAGCTCGTAGCGACCCCCGAGCACCCCCGTCACCGCGCCACCGTAGGGCCCGCACGACCCAACCCCCGGGAGCTACGACGACGTCGGGACCGTGTTGGCGAGCAGCACCAGCGCGAAGCCGAGCGCCAGCAGCACCGCAGCGTCGAAGGGACGGCTGCGGACGACCAGCAGACCGACGGAGCGAGCCGGCAGGGACAGCCGCAACCCGGCAGCGAGCAACAGCGCGAGACCGATGATGAGGACCCCGGTCTGCCAGGCCGACAGGCTCACCGCCACCAGCCCCACAGCGACGAGCACCAACACGACCAGCGCCGGCAGGGCCGTCACGAGTCGGCCGTCACGGGTTGGTCGTCCCGGGTCGCGCCGGTGGCGGCGGCTGGCCGCGCAGCACGGCGACGGCGAGGTCGGCCTGCGCAGCCCGCACCAGCACGTGGTCGGTGGTGAATCCCGCCATCGACGTGAACGGGATCTGCGCCCCCGCCAACCTGGTCGCCACGTCGGCGAGGAAGCCCACCTGCTCCCAAGGCAGCGGTCCGGCGAAGGTCACCCGTCGCCAGCCGAGCTCGACAGCGAGCGGCAGCTCCTCGGCGTACTGCTCGAGGTTCTGCTCCGCGCACACCACGGTGATCTCGTCGTCATCGACGACCACGGCGTGAAACCCGCCGCGCGCCAGCGCCGGCGGCACCTGCCACGACAGCGGCCAGCGGCTGACCGCGAGGTGGGTGGGGTCCAGCGACGGCCGCAGGTCGGCGAGCGGTGCGATCACGAGGGTGACTCTAGGTCCGCGCGCGTGTGAGGGCCATGAGGGCGGGTACGGACCTCTCGTGCGAGTCAGATCGGCCTACCGGTCCTGACGAGCGCACCTGACCATCACGCCGCCAGCCCGACCAGCAGCAGAGAGGACCCCGCACCGTGGACACCCCTCACCTCCGCTTGGAGGAGTCCGGCGAGACCTACCCGATCGCGGAAGGTGTCACCACCGTCGGTCGCGGCGTGGGCGTGGACATCTCTTTCACCGACCCCAGCGTGTCGCGGCTGCACTGCGAGATCGTTCGGCGGGGCATCCACATCTACGTGTCGGACCTTGGGCTGTCCTCCAACGGCACCCGTGTCAACGGGCGACCGGTCGGTCGACGGGTGCTCATCGAGGGCGACGTCCTGTCCTTCGGCATGGCGCGGACCCGCATCAGCGGGCTGCCCCCGGTCCTCGAGGTCGAGGACACCGTCGAGCTGCGTCGCATCTCCGCGCCCGACCTCACCCGCCGCGAGGTCGAGGTGCTCACGGCGCTGTGCCGGCCGGCACTGCAGCAGGACGCCTTCGTGGCTCCCGCGACCGCCAGGGACATCGCCGAGGAGCTGGTCGTGACCGAGGCGGCCGTCAAGCAGCACCTGCTGCGGCTCTACCAGAAGTTCCGCATCGCCGAGGGCGTCAACCGTCGCGCTCGCCTGGCCAACGAGGTCATCAGCGCCGGTGTCGTCCGACCGCTGCCGAACGACGCCGACGAGGACGTCCGCCGCGCCGGTTAGGCCAGTCCGGAGCGCCGCTCCGCCGCCTCGACGCAGTTCTTGAACAGCATGGCGACCGTCGTGGGCCCCACCCCGCCGACCCGTGGCGTGATCGCCCCGGCGACGTCGTTGCAGGCCTCGTCGACGTCGGGTAGCAGCCGCTTGCCCTCGTAGCGCACGCCACCACCGATGACGGTCGCGCCGGGGGTGATGTGCTCGGGCTGCAAGATGCCGGGCACCCCGACAGCGGCGATGACCACCTCGGCGCGCCGGGTGTAGTCCGCCCAGTTCGGCACGCCGGTGTGGACGACGGTGACCGCGGCGTTGGCCGTCGGTCGCTTCTGCGAGAGCAGCAGCGCGAGCGGCCGGCCGAGCGTCGTACCGCGCCCGAGGATGCAGACCTCGCGGCCCGCCACCCGGATCTCGTAGTAGGCCATCAGGGCCTCGATGCCGGCCGGCGTGCACGGGACAGGACCCGGCATCGACAGCGCGAGCCTGCCCATGTTGACCGGGTGCAGGCCATCGACGTCCTTGTCCGGGTCCAT
>JBKKBU010000358.1:0-6174 GCA_046713755.1 Mycobacteriales bacterium | reverse complement strand
ACGCCCAGCGGAACCCAGAACTCGTTCTCGTCCACGTCTTCTTTGGAGCTCCACAGGAGGCACGCCTCAAAGCTGAGGATGGGGTCGTCAGAGTCAACCGCGGAGCGAAGCAGCCCCTTCGCGTCTGACGGCGTGGAGGGCGCGATGATTTTCAAGCCAGGGACGTTCATGAACATCGGGTACGGGCGGTCCGAGTGGTGGGCGCCGGTGTTGAGGCCGTAGAACATCGCCGACCGGAACACGACCGGCAGCGAGGCCTGTCCGCCGAACATGTAGCGGTTCTTGGCGACCTGGTTCACGAACTGGTCCATCGCCATGTAGAGGAAGCTGGAGTAGGACAGGTCCACGATCGGGCGCAGTCCCGTCATCGCCGCGCCGGCAGCCGCTCCCACGATGACCTCCTCGGAGATCGGCGTGTTGCGGATGCGGTTGCGGCCGTAGCGCTGGAGGAAGTCGCCCTCGGCCGCGCGGGCCTTCCCGCTCCCGCCGGTGGTGCCGTAGACGTTGGCCTCCACGTCCTCGCCGATGACGATGACGCGCTCGTCGGCGTCCATCGCCTCGCGCTGGGCGGCACCGATGGCGCCGAGGTAGCTCATGAGGGTCACGCGGGGACTCCTGCCAGGTCGTCGTCGTACGCGGTGTCGGTGTAGAGGTCGTCGAAGGCGACGGACGCGTCCGGATAGGGGCTGTCGTCGGAGAACCGGACGGCGTCGTCCACCTCGGCGATCACCTCCTGCTCGAGCAGGTCGAGCTCCTCGTCGGTAGCGACACCGCGGCGGAGCAGCTCGGCCCGGAACAGCACGACCGGGTCCAGCTGCAGGTAGCGCTCGCGCTCACCCGGGTCGCGGTAGTCGACCCCGAGCTTCAAGCCCTCGGAGTGCTCGTTGAAGCGGTACGTGACGACCTCGACCAGCGTCGGGCCGTCTCCGCGGCGGGCTCGCTCCACCGCCTCGGTCACCGCGTCGAGCACGGCCAGCACCTCCTGCCCCGCTTCGACGCGTACGCCCGGCATGCCGAAACCGGCTGCCCGGTCGGCGATCACGCCCGAGGTGACGGTGTGGGCGGGCGTGGACAGCGCGTACTGGTTGTTCTCGCAGAGGAAGATGACGGGCAGCTTCCACACGCCGGCCAGGTTCATCGCCTCGTACAGGCAGCCCTGGTTGGCGGCGCCGTCACCGAAGAAGGCCAGCGCCACGCGCCCGTTGCCCAGCACCTTGGCCGACAGGGCCGCGCCGGTGGCGATCGGGATGGACGAGCCGACGATCCCCGACTCCCCCAGGCTGCCGACGGCGAAGTCCGCCAGGTGCAGCGAGCCGCCCTTGCCCTTGCAGACGCCGGTGGCCTTGCCCACCAGCTCGGCCATCAGCGGGCCCAGGGGCGAGCCCTTGCCGATGGGGTGGCCGTGGCTGCGGTGGTTGCCGGACATGTAGTCGTCCGGCCCGAGCGCCATGCAGGCGCCGACGACCTGGGCCTCCTGCCCGATGCTGGTGTGCACCGTGCCGGGGATCTGGCCTCGCTTGACCATCTTGGCGGCGCGCTCGTCGAAGCGTCGGATCCGCAGCATCCTGCGCTGCAGCTCGACCATCGTCGCGTCGTCGGGGGTCTGGCTCATGGCGACCTCTCTGGTGCGTCGTCGTTGGGGGGGCGTGAGCGCGGCCGCGGTCTCAACCACGTCTGCGGATCCCCACGCGGTCGGTGAGCACGGCCGCCAGGATCACGACGCCGATGACGACGGCCTGCAGGTTGGGGTTGACGCCCTTCAGGGCGAGACCGTTGTTGAGGACCCCGATGATGAGCAGGCCGATGAAGGCCCCTCCCATGGAGCCGATCCCACCGGCCAGACTCGCCCCGCCGATCACGACGACGGCGATGACGATGAGCAGGTAGCCCGAGCCGGCGGTCGGTTGCGCGGAGTCGAGGCGGCTCATGTTGATCCAGCCGGCGACCGACGCCAGCGCGCCGGCGATGACGTAGACGCGGGTCTTGGCGGCGCGGACCGGAAGGCCGGACAGGCGCGCGACCTCCTCGTTGCCGCCGATCGCGTAGAGCGCGCGCCCACCGGGGCGGAAGCGGAGCCAGAAGGCGAGGACGAGGAAGATGCCGGCCAGCAGGTAGCCCTGCAGGGGGATGCCCACGACGTTCGCGGTGGTCAGCTCACCGAACCAGGTCGGGAAGCCGTTGATGGTGTTGCCCTTGGTGATGTAGAGCGCCAGGCCCGTGCACGCCGACATGGTGGCGAGGGTGGCGACGAAGGGCTGCACCCGGCCGTACGTCGTGAGCAGGCCGTTGACGAGGCCGACGAACGCCCCCAGTGCGAGGCCGCCCAGCAGGGCCAGCCAGAACGGCACGCCCTGCTCGGCGTAGAGCCAGGCGCTGAACATCATCGTCAGGGCCATGTTGGCGGCCACGGACAGGTCGATGCCGCCGATGAGGATCACCAGAGCCGCGCCGGCTGCCATGATCCCGGTGTCCGAGACCTGCGTGATGATGTTGCTGAGGTTTCCTGAGGTCAGGAAGAACTCGGACAGGAACGACATGGCCACGAACATGACGACCAGGCCACCGAGCGGACCGCCGAGGCCCTTGAGCCGGTCCCGCACCAGGTGCGCCAGCGGCCGACGGCGCGACGGTGCCGCCGTCTCCAGCTCCGGCGACGGTGCCACGGTCTTGGGCGGTTGGACGCTGCGCAGGGTCATGGTGCCTCCTCGAGGCGGGGGTCGGTGGGGGTGATCACGACGAGACCAGGGGGACGGCGAGAGCCATGACGGACTCCGAGCTCGCCTCGGAGCGCGACAGGATGCTGCGCTGCCGGCCGCCCGACATCACCAGGACGCGGTGCGACAGCCCGAGGACCTCTTCGAGCTCGGAGGACACGACGATGACCGCGACGCCCGAGGCGGCGAGGTCGCGCACGATCTTGTAGATCGCCATCTTGGCGCCGACGTCGACGCCTCGGGTGGGTTCGTCCAGGATCAGGACCTTGGGCGTCCGCACCAGCCACTTGGCGAGCAGGACCTTCTGCTGGTTGCCGCCGGAGAGGCCGGCGGAGGGGGCGTCGAGCGACCCGCGGATGTCGAACTCCGCACGGCTCTTCGCCGCCACCTTGCTGATCTTCGCCTGCGTGAGCAGGGTCCGTCGGCCCAGCAGCTTCTCCCAGGGCGAGCAGATGTTCTCCGAGCTGCTGCGGCCGAGCAGCAGTCCCTGGCCCTTGCGGTCCTCCGGCACCATGACGATCCCCGCCGCGATGGCCGCTGCCGGGTTGCGCAGCGACACCGGCTGTCCGTCGACCAGCACCTCGCCGCCGTCCGCCCTGTCGACGCCGGCCAGCGTGCGGACGACTTCCGTACGGCCGGCCCCGACGAGCCCTGCCACGCCGAGGATCTCGCCCTTGGCGACGGTGAACGAGACCCCCTCGAAGGCGCCCTTGCGGGAGAGGTCCCGGACCTCGAGGACGATGTGCTCCCGCGCCGGCTCAGGGGCGTGGTGCTCGAACTGGAAGTCCCGCCCGACCATCGCCTTGACGAGGGCGTCGTGGCTCACGTCGCCGTCGGCCCAGGCCTGGACGAGGCTGCCGTCGCGCAGGCAGACGATCTGCTGCGCGACCTGGCGCACCTCCTCCAGGCGGTGGGAGATGTAGACGACGCCCACGCCCTGGGCGCACAGCACCCGGGTCCGCTCCAGGACCTTGCCGGTCTCGTGCTCGGTCAGCGACGCGGAGGGCTCGTCGAAGATCACGTAGCGCGGCTTGCGGGCGATCGCCTTGGCGATCTCGATCCCCTGCTGCGCCGCCATGGACAGACCGCGGACGGGACGGCGCGGGTCGAGGTCGATGCCCAGGACCTCGAGCGCCGCGGCCGCCTCGCGGTGCATGCGGGCCGAGTCGACCCGTCCTCCGCTGGTCGGGAGCCGGCCCAGGAAGATGTTCTCCGCCACCGAGAGCGCCGGGATCATCCGGATCTCCTGGTGGATCAGGGCGACTCCCTGCTCCAGCGCGTCGTGCGGCGAGCTCGGCGCGTAGTCCTCGCCGTCCAGGGTCATCGACCCCGAGTCGGGCTGGACCACCCCCGACATGATCGACGAGAGCGTCGACTTCCCCGCGCCGTTCTCGCCGATCAGGCCGACGACCTCGCCGGCGGAGACGCTGAAGCTGACCGACTTCACCACGATCACCCCGGCGTAGGACTTGACCAGGTTCCGGCAGAGGAGTGCTCGGCCGGAGTCGTTGGCCGCCTGCTGGACGTCGTCGGGCATGGTGGCTCCTGTCCTCTCGTCGACGGGCGCGGGGGTGCGGCCGACTACGTGACGTTGGGGCCGTAGAACTGGACCGGGTCGACCTTGGAGGCGTTCTCCGTCGTCACCAGGACGGTGTCCTGGTACTGGAGCTCCGGGATGCTCTCGCCCTTGGCGGCCTTGATCGCGTCGCGGACGGCCATCTGCCCCATGACGTACGGCACCTGCGCCATGGTCGCGTCGGTCAGGCCGGCCGCGATCCCCTTGATCATCGTCGGGAAGCCGTCGATGCCGACCGCGATGATGTCCCGGTCGACCTTCTTGGCGGCCTTGGCGGCACCGAGGCCCATGGCGTCGCTCTCAGCGAAGATCGCCTTCATGTTCGGGTTGGCCTGCAGCATGTTCTGCGCGGCCTTGAAGCCCTCGGTCTCGTCCCAGTTCGCGGACTGCTTGGCGACGACCTTGATGCCCGGGTTGGCCTTGAGCGCCTTCTCGCAGCCCTCGCTGCGCTGGAGCTCGGCGGTCGAGCCGAGCACCCCCTGCAGGATGCCGATCTCCCCGGAGCCGCCCATCTTCTTGAAGATCCACGTGCACAGCGAGTCGGCGGCCTTGACGCTGTCGGTCGCGATGTAGGTGGCGAGCTTGCCCTCACCGGCCTCCGGCTTCTGGTCGACGGCGATGACCGGGATCTTGGCGATGTTGGCCGCCCGGACACCGGCGGCGGCGGCGGTCGCGTCCTGCGCGGTGAAGATCAGCGCGTCGACGCCCTGGGTGATGAGGTCGTTGACCTGGTTGACCTGCTGGGTGGAGTTGTTGTCCGCGGAGAGCATGACGAGCTCCACGCCCTCCTTGGCGGCGGCGGCCTTGATGCCGTCGGCCTCGGCGATGTAGAAGAGCGACTTCTGGTCCGCCAGGGAGACTCCGATGCGGATCTTGTCCGGCTTGGCGTCCGGCGCGGCCGCGGCCGACGTGGTGGCGCTGTCGCTGCCACAGGCGGACAGGGTCGCGGCGAGCGCGGTGGCGGTGAGGATCAGGGCGGTCCGTGACGGCTGCATGAGGCGCCTTCCAGCCCGTCTCGACGACGGGTGAATAGATATTTGAATAGTGCGTGTCCAAGGTAGGGGTGACGCAGGTCACCGTCAAGCACCTGGGCGGGCGGGCCGGGCCTCCCCGCGGACGTCTGTCCCTGTGCGTCACCGGTGCGCCGTACTGCTCGAGAGAGGCCGCGGCTCTAGGGTTCCCGGGCCGTCCCACCCACCTGGGCGCGGCACAGCGGCGCCGCGAAGTGCCCGAACTCGGCCGGTCGCTGGCCAGAGCGCACCTCGCCCCCGTACGTTCACGGCCGGCGCTGTGCATGCCTACCCGGGATGCGGGTAACGACCCCGCGACTGGGGTACGGCGGGCCCAGGCACCGGGACAGGAGCGCGACGCGTGAGCAGACCAGCGACGAACGGCAACGGTCAGGACCAGCAGCGCCTGATGACCAAGGTGGCCTGGCTCTACCACAACCGCAACGTGCGCCAGCGCGACATCGCCGAGCGCCTGGGCATCTCCCAGTCCCGGGTCTCCCGCCTGCTCGACCTGGCGGGCAGCGCCGGGATCGTCCGCACCGTCGTGGTGGCCCCGCCCGGTCTGGACGCCGAGCTGGAGGCGGAGCTCGAGACCCGCTACGACCTGCGCGAGGCCCACGTCTTCGACGTGGCCTCGACGCCGGACGACGAGCTCGAGCTGGTCGAGTCGCTGGGCCAGCTGCTGGCCGCCCGCCTGCAGTCGCAGCCGCTCGAGGCCGAGGTCATCGGCTTCACGTCGTGGAGCCGGTCGCTGCGGGCCACCGTGGCGGCGCTGCACCCCCTGCGGTCCTCGGCACGGTGCGTCGTCGAGCTGCTCGGGGACGTCGGTCCGGTCGCCGTCCAGCACGAGGCCGCAGACGCGACCCGTCAGCTG
>JBKKBU010000357.1:0-9520 GCA_046713755.1 Mycobacteriales bacterium | reverse complement strand
CGAAGCCGCCCCGGCGCACGTTGCGGGCCAGCAGCACCGTCAGGACGAGGACGGGCAGCGCGAAGTAGTAGTAGAGCTTGCCGGTGTCGAGTGGGGTGTCCCCCACGATCGGACGGCCGGGGTCGACACCGTCGCCGAGGACGAAGTCCTGCTGCAGCAGGAACGCTGGCATCACCAGCGCGAACGACAACGTCGTCACGGTGAGGAAGAGACCGCGTATTCGCAGCGCTGGGAGGCCGATGACCAGCGAGGCGACGGCACCCGCCAACCCGGCGTAGAGGAACGACAGCTCGAAGTGGCCTATTCGACTGGAGACCTCGTACGACGCCCAGGCTCCGACCGCGCCGACGGCGAACTGTCCGAGAGACAGCTGTCCCCCCAGGCCGGTGATGATGCCGACGGACAGCCCGACCACCGCGAAGCCCATGATCGAGACCATCGTGATCGAGTTGGCGTTGCTAATGAAGACGGGCAGGACCACAGCCACAGCGAGCGCCACGCCACCCACGATCAGGCCGAGGTTGCGCACCAGCCACAGCCGTTGCAAAGCCTCGGGCACGGGTCGCAGGGCCTGGACCGCAGCCCAGCTGCCCTTGTCCTCGTCACGCCCACCGCGCTGCTTCTGGAAGAGCAGGGTCAGCAAGATGATGCCGAACAGCACCACCTCCACCAGTCCGGACTGCGGCTTGTTCCACAGCAGCAGCTGCTCGACGATCCCGAGCGCGAGACCGCCGGCGAGGGCGATCGGCAGGCTGTTCATGCGGGCCAGGACAGCGCCGGCCAGGGCCCGGAGCAGCAGCCCGGGTCCGAACGTCTCACCGGAGGTGAAGCCACGGGTGGGCTGGGTGAGGATGGCGGTGAACGCCGAGAGCGCACCCGCGAGCGCCCAGGCCAGCGACGACATCCGGGCGGCCGGGATGCCGGCCATCCTGGCCGCCTCGGGGTTGGCCGCCGCCGACCGGATGGCGAGGCCGAAGCGGGAGTACTTGAGGAACACGGCCAGCATGAGGACCGCGATCGGGCCCATCACGAGCATGCCGTAGTAGGCGCTCGTCACGCGCAGCGCGCCGATCTCGAACGGCCTGAACAGGAAGCCGATCTCGGGCGGCTCGGGGAACAACGACCCCGCGCTGGCCTGGCTGTTGAGCAGCAGCCCGAACAGCACCAGGAACTGCCCGACGCCGAGGGTCGCGACGATCGACATCAGCTTCGGCGCGTTGCGAAGCCGCCGTACGACGCCGACCTCGGCCAGCGCACCCGTGCCGGCACCCAACATCAGCGCCAACGGCAGTACGACGTAGTAGGGCACGCCGTACTTGACGGTGAACAGCCCGAACAGGGCGGCCGCGAAGGCCCCCACCTCGCCGTGCGCGAAGTTGATGATGCGGTTGGAGCGGAAGACCAGCACCAGGCCGACGGCCAGCAGGCCGTAGGTGATCCCGATGATCGAGCCGAGCGCGATCACCGGGATCGGCGTCTCGAACTCGAAGACGCGGGCCAGGACGAAGGCGAGAACGGTGGCCCCGACCCAGATCGCCGACGATCGCAGCACCTTCGGGCTCACCGCTGAGGGCAGCGCGAGGGCGGTCACGTGGCGGCCTCCGAGCCCTCAAGGAAGACGGCACGGAGCAGATCGTCGCGGGCCAGCAGGTCGGCAGCGCGGCCGTCGAAGCGCATCTCGCCCTTCTCCATGAAGTAGGCGTGCTCCACCAGGTTGAGGGCGATGTTGACCGACTGCTCGACGAGCACGACAGCCGTGCCGGTGGCGTTGATGCGGCGGACCATCTCCAGCAGCTGCCCGACGATGATCGGCGCCAGTCCCAGGGAGAGCTCGTCGATCACCAGGACCCGGGGACGCATGATCAGGGCCTTGGACAGGCCCAGCATCTGCTGCTCACCACCGGACAGCTGGGATGCGAGCGAGGTCTTGCGCTCGGCCAGCCGCGGGAAGGCCGCGAGGCACTCCTCGATGAGGTTGTCGAGGTTCTTGCGCTCCTTGCCCAGCGTGTAGCCGTAGGCGCGCAGGTTCTCCATCACCGTCAGCGGACCGAAGACGGCACGGCCGCCAGGGATCTGGGTGATGCCCAGTCGGGTGCGACGCTCGGCATCGAGGTAGGTGATGTCCTGGCCGCGGTAGCGGACGTTGCCGCTGGACGGCAGCCCGATCCCGCTGATCACCTTGAGCAGGGTGGACTTGCCGGCGCCGTTGGTGCCCAGCAGGGCGACCATCTCGCCGTCGTCGACCGTGAAGTCCACGTCGAACAGGACCTGCAGCTGGCCGTAGGAGAAGTCGATGCCCTTGCAGGACAGCATCGGCAGGTGCCCACCCGCAGCCTTCACCTGCTTGAGCTGCTCGGTCTCAAGGACCTCGTCGATCATCCGGTCCATGTCGGTCTGGACGTAGGGGGCCGCGCGACCGAGGAGCAGCGACCCCAGGACGCCGGGGACTGCGAGGCTGAAGAGTGCACCAGCGGTGCCGTAGCGGCTCTGGACGCTGCCGAGGAGCAGCGCACCCGCGATCCCACCGACACCGCCCAGGAAGATGCCGTACAAGGCACCGGCGTGGGGCCGCATCTGGGCAGGCACGATCGACAGCAGCGCGATGCCGAGGGCGGGGCCGAGGACGGCAAGGACCGCGAAGGCCAGCGCGAACAGGGTCAGCGCCAGCCAAGTGAACGGCGCCACGATGGCCAGGCAGATGAGCAGAACCCCGGTGGCCAGCTGGTATCCCGCATAGCGGACCACCTTGCCCGGGTCCTGCCGGAACATCGCTTCGCCGCGCCGGCCGTAGATCGCCAGCGCCACCATGCTCGACGCGCTGGTCAGCGCGAAGAACAGGCCGCGCTGGCCGGGCCCGAAGTTGAGCTCTTCGTCGAGGTAGAACGACAGGAACGTCGAGAACGGGATGAGCAGCATCCCGAAGACAGCGAAGCCCGCCAGCAGCTTCTTGATGGTGGGGATCAGGAACAGCCGTCGGGTGATCTCGAAGAAGCCCAGCTCGACGTCGTCGGTGTCGAGGTCGTCGGTGGGCTGATGGATGACCGCCTTCAGCTTCTCGGTGTCCCACCGCCCGAAGCCAGGGTCCCGGAGCTTGATCATGAACGGGAGCACGATGAGGCAGGCGATGCCGAAGACGAGGAAGACCCCGCGCCAGGTGTATCCGAGCACGCCGGCCAGCAGTGCCACCAAGACCGGCGCCAGGACGTTGCCGAAGTTGTTGAGGGCGGTGTAGGCACTGAACACCCGCACCCGCACGCTCGGCGGATAGCTGTCCATCAGCAGCGGCTGGTGCAACACCGCCGTGCTGCCGGTGCTGACGCCGTCGAGGACGAGGACGAACGCCAGGAGCAGCGTGCCCGTGGCGAATCCGGTGAACAGGCAGGCGATGCTCCAGCCGAGGGCGGTCACCAGGCAGACGAGGGCACGCCTCGGGTGCCGCTGCACCAACGCCGAGATCGGCAGCGGTGCCAGCGAGAGCGCCAGCGTCTTCAGCACGAGGAGGAGGCTGAGGGTCCCTAGACCGATCCCCAGGCTTCGACTGATCTCGGGGGTCAGGACGGTGAAGGCATAGCCCTGGAAGGTGTCGACGATCGACAGCGTCCCGAGCGCCGCCAGGGGGTAGTAGCCGACCTTGTTGTCCCTCAACACTGTGCGCAGCTTGGGGGTGGGACCACCCTGCTCGCCGGTCACGCCCAGGAGCTCGCGGGCCTCACCTCGGAGCCGATCCCGCTCAGCGACGATGGCGTCCACGTCGACGAGGGCCGACGGCGTTGCACCGGGCCGCTCGGGGGCCAGGGTCACGACAGCGCCTTCCGGTTGATGTCGAAGGCCAGCTCGAACGCGCTCTCGCCGATGCGGGTGCCGCTGGCGTCGAGCAGCACGACGGTGACGCGGTGCCGCTCCCGGCGGTCCTCATCGCTGGTACGCGGGAGCTGATCCAAGACCAGCTCGGTGTCGGTCGTGGTGTAGACCCCACGAGAGTTGAGGTACTCGGCGTCGGGACAGCCGTCGGATGCCCGGCAACCAGGGTCCTTGCGCGCCAGCCAGCGCAGGTCCTTGCCTGGCGGCATCGGGGTCCGGTCGACGAACACCCCGAAGTAGCCCTCGGTGTCCCGTGCCTGCCCGCCCGGGCCGGTGACCTCGAAGTCCTTGATCTCCCAGTCGAGAGTGACCGGGAGCTGCACGGTCGAGCGGTCCTCCGGGGCGACGAAGCGCAACCGCTCGTCGATGCGGAAGGCAAGACCCTGGGTGGCGCAGCCGCTGAGAGGCAGGCACAGCCCGAGCACGGTCACGACGGACGCGAGGCGCTGGGAGGCGCAGGGCACGGGCTGCTCCGAGGGTCGCGGTTCTGGGTTGGTGGAGACCATCGTGGCCCAGCTCACAGGGTCCTCGCGTTGTCCTCCTCGATCAAGGTTGGCCCAGGACTTGATGCAGACCGACGAAGTGAGCGTCGAGATGCCCGAGGACGAGACTGAGGGACATGAGGCACCCGGACCCGACCCGCTATGGCCTCGGCGGCGCGGTGTGCAGCGTCGACCACCTGGCCAGTGCCGTCGGCATCGCGATCCTGCGCGCCGGCGGCACGGCTGCCGACGCCGCCGTCGCCACCAGCGCCGTCCTGGCGGTGACGACGCAGCACATGTGTGGGGCAGGCGGCGACCTGCTGGCGCTGGTGCGACCTTCGACTGGTGAGGTCGAGGCGCTCCTGGCCGTGGGCCGGGCCGGCAGCGGCAGTGATCCGGCTCGTCTGCGCGCCGAAGGGCACGAGCGGATGCCCTTCCGCGGCGACCCGCGAGCTGTCACGGTTCCCGGCTGCGTCGACGGCTGGCTAGCGCTGCACGCACGACACGGCAGGCTTCCGCTGGCAGCTGTGCTGGCCCCCGCAATCGCCTACGCACACGGCGGTTTTCCGGTCTCCCCACTGCTGGCCGCGGCGCTCCCGACCGTCGCGGACGTCGTCGGCGGTGAGGAGCTCGTCGGCTCCCTTCCCGTCCAGGCCGGCGACCTCAGGCGACGACCGTTGCTCGGCGCGGCACTGCGGGCGATCGTCAACGAAGGCAGACAGGCCTGGTACGGCGGCGACTTCGGTCGCGGGCTGCTTCGGGTCGGCGACGGAGTCTTCACCGAGGACGACCTGGTCCGTGACCTGGCGGAATGGACCTCCCCTGCTCGGCTTGAGGTGGCCGGCAGCACCCTGCTGTCGACCCCGCCGCCGACGGCCGGCCACCTGGTGCTCTCGAGCGCGTGGATCGCCGCGGCCGTCGGCGCGCTCGGGGCCGCCTCCGACGACGACCCGCACCTGCTCGTCGAGGCCTCGCGGCTGGCGGGGTACGACCGACCGGACGTGCTGGCCGACGACGTGGACCCGCTGTCGCTGCTGCGGCCGGATGACCTGGCCGCACGAGCCGCCCAGCTGTCACCGGAGCAGTCGGTCCGGCTCGACGTGCCCGCGGCCGGTGGCGGCACGATCTACCTCTGCGTGGCCGACAGCGAGGGCATGGTGGGGTCGTTGTCGCAGTCCAACGCCGCCGGGTTCGGAGCTGGTCTCGCCGTCCCGGAGGTGGGGGTCTTCCTGCACAACCGCGGCATCGGCTTCTCCTTGCAGGACGGGCACCCGGCGGAGCTCCGACCGGGGGCGCGACCACCGCACACACTGGTCCCGTCGATGCTGCTGGACCCGGACGGCACGGTGACAGCCCTGGGGACGATGGGTGGAGATGCGCAGCCGCAGATCCTGCTGCAGCTGCTCGCTGCCCTGCGCGCCGGGGCAACTCCGGCCGCCGCCCTGGCCCGGCCACGGTGGGCCATCACCGGACCGCTCGGCACCGGTTTCGACACCTGGGAGCCGTGGCCGCAGGGGACGCTGGCTACGACGGTGGCACTGGAGAAGACCGCGCCGGACTCGTGGGAAGACGCCCTACGACGCCGTGGGCACCTCGTCGAGCGGCAGGCCCGCGGGTTCGGGCACGCGCACCTGATCGTCCGGCGGCCCGACGGGCGGCTCGCCGCGGCCAGCGACCCCCGCGCCGGCACCGGAGACGCCCAGTGCTTCTGATCGGCCTGATCACTGGGCTGGCCGCCAGCACCAGCCTGGGCCGACTGCTTCGTCGGACCTGATGACGACGAAGCAGTCACCAGACGGTTGGATCAGCAGACCCGTCGTACTGCTTGGAGTTTGTTGTGAAAATCTCTGCTGTCGAGCTGCGCCGCATCCGCATGCCACTGGTGTCGCCGTTCCGCACGTCGTTCGGCACCCAGACCTCCCGCGAGGTGCTGCTCGTCAAGGTCACGACCCCGGAAGCCGAGGGGTGGGGCGAGTGTGTGGCGATGGACGAGCCGCTCTACAGCTACGAGGACCTCGAGACCGCCGCGCACGTGCTGCGCAGCCAGCTGGTGCCGCGGGTGCTGGCGATCGGCGAGCGGCTGACCGCAGCCCGGGTCGGGCACGTGCTCGAGAAGGTCAAGGGCCACCCGATGGCGAAGGCGGCCCTCGAGCTGGCGGTGCTCGACGCCGAGCTGCGCGCTGCCGGCCGACCCCTCGGCGACCACCTCGGCGCGGTCAAGGAGCGGGTTCCTGCCGGCGTCAGCGTCGGGATCATGGATTCCATCCCCGAGCTGCTGGACGCGGTCGACGGCTACGTCTCGCAGGGCTACGCCCGCATCAAGCTGAAGATCGAGCCTGGCTGGGACATCGAGCCGGTGCGGGCCGTGCGCGAGCGATTCGGTGACATCGGGCTGCAGGTCGACGCCAACACCGCGTATGTCCTGGGCGACGCCCGGCACTTGGCCCGGCTGGATGCCTTCGACCTGCTGCTCATCGAGCAGCCCCTGCCCGAGGACGACGTGCGCGGCCATGCCGAGCTGGCCCGCCAGATCCGCACGCCCATCTGCCTGGACGAGAGCATCACCAGCGCCCGGTCGGCAGCGGACGCCATCGCGATCGGGGCCTGCTCCATCATCAACATCAAGGCGGGTCGGGTAGGCGGCTACCTCGAGGCGGTGCGCGTGCACGACGTCGCGCAGGCCAACGGCATCCCGGTCTGGTGCGGCGGCATGCTGGAGACCGGGCTTGGTCGGGCCGCCAACATCGCCCTCGCTGCCCTGCCCGGCTTCACGCTTCCGGGCGACACGTCGGCCTCGGACCGCTTCTACCGACAGGACATCACCACGGTGCCGGTCGTCCTGGAGGACGGCCACGTGCGGGTGCCGACCGGGCCGGGACTCGGCGTCGACCCAGACGACGCCGTGCTGGCGGAGCTCACGACCTCGGTCGAGCAGCTGCCCGTCTGAGCGTCAGGCCAGGGCCGGGGTGAGGTCCCTCGTCAACGCGCGCCCGACCCAGCCGGCTGCACCGAGGAGCAGCAGCGGCAGCAGGAACACCGCGGGGTACTTGAACTCGGTGGGGATGAGCGCAGCGACCGGCACGGTCGATGTGGCCGACACCGCCGCAACGGGTGCCGTAGGGGCCAGACCGGCCACGGGCGCCGGGACCGCCTGGGGGGCGGTGAAGCTCGGCGAGCTCGCGAACCCGGTGTCGGTGCCCGACGTCAAAGGCGGCGAGAAGGACCTGTCGACGGGGGCGAACACCGGCGGCGGGGGCTGCTCGACAGTGTCCACGGCGGCGCTGACGTAGGAGACGGCTGCCGTGATCTTCGCAACCCCCGCGCCCGTGCGCTTGCTGCCGTTGAAGGCGGCGTGCCAGTTGTCGGCCTCCGCGGTCTCCTCGGCGGGGAGCAGGGCCAGCGACCCTGGCGACCCCGAGTCCTGCCAGGCAGTGGCCAAGGAGGCCAGGTCCACCGTGAAGACTGCCGGCGCCGCACCGGCGGCGGGCACGAACACGGCCGGCGTGGAGACGGCCTTGCAGTCGACGGCGGGCGCCTTCGCGAAGCTGCCGTCTGCCTCCGCCACCGGACCGGTCACCAGACAGGCCTGGATCTTCGCGGTCTCGGGCCGGAAGCTGCCGTCCTGCTGGCCGGAAGCCACCGGCAGCCGGAGCTGACCGCCGGCCGGCTTGGTGCCGCTCGGCAGCGCCGACAAGTCGAGGGTCAGGTAGGTGCGCGAGTCCTCGGCTCCGAACTGCACGCCGACGTGCAGCGACTCGGCGGCATAGGGGCTGGGGGCCGGCGGGCACCCGGTCGGCAGGGCGCAGACCGGGGCGGTGCGGTACCACGCGTCGGCCTTGAGGGGAACCGAAGTACTGCCGCTGCCGGCGGCAGCCGCCGCCGCGGTGACCAGGGGTCCTAGCAAGGCGCCACCGGTCAGGGCGGCGGCCGCGAGAACACGGGCAACAGGACGCATGCCCACATTCTCCCCCCTTCCGCTCCCCCGCGCCACGGTCGTTGGGGACGAAGCGAAGCTCGCCGTACTGGTCATCACGACAAAAGGCCGAGGTGGCCGAGGACGAAAGCGAACTGGCGCGTGACTCGGCCTATGTTTCTTGTATGAAGCGCCTGCGCATCCTCGTCGCACTGACCGCTGTCGGTTGCCTGCTGGCCGCTTCGCCCGCCTCCTCCGCGGCGACGTTCCCCACGAGCGAGGAGCTGCTGGCGACCGACGATGCACTGCTGCACGGGACGATCACCCCGCCCGGGACTCCGCTGCTCGAGAAGCAGAAGGAGCTCCGGGCGTACGACGACCTCGTCCAGGGCTACCCGTCGCTGACCCAGGACGAGATCACCACCAAGTACTTCAAGAACGGCAGCTTCGACGTGCCGACGGACGTCAGCCGGGAGTACTACCCGCGGGCCGACGTGAAGGTGCTGCGGGACACCGAGTGGGGCGTTCCCCACGTCTACGGCAAGACCGACCTCGCCGCGGGGTTCGGTGCGGGCTACGTGGCCATCGAAGACCGCCTGCCGATCATCATGCTGCTGATCGCGCTCGGGCGGGCCGAGGCCTTCGAGCTGCTCGGCGACAACGCCTCCTGGCTCGCCGACGCCGAGATCGCTCGCATCTACGGCTACACCGAGGCGGAGTTCCAGTCGATGATCGACCGGATCCCGGCGACGTACGGCCAGGACGGCAAGGACCTGATCGATCTCCTCGACGAGATCGTGCAAGGGATGAACTCCGCGGTCCTCGACATGCGGTCCGGGCTGGTCCCCGTGCCGCCGGCGCTCGCCGACGCAGGCCTCGACCTGCCCGCGCCGTTCCGGACCACCGACATCGTCGCGATCGTGTCGATCGTGCGCGCTCTGTTCGGTGCCGGCGGCGGGGCCGAGCTGGCCAACGCCAACCGCTTCCTGTCAGCCGTCGCCGACCTCGGACCGGAGAAGGGCGCGGCGGCGTACGAGGATCTGCGCAACCGCTTCAACGCGGACGGCGTCGCCCACACCCTGGGCTCCTTCCCCTACCAGCAGCCCCCGCAGCAGGTCGACCCGGCCGCGATGGCGTTCGGCTATGGCAGCGGCGGCACCGGCGTCGAGGGCATCCTCGAGGAGATCACCAAGATCTTCCCGGGCGGGCTCGACCAGGCCGTCGCCCAGTCCGGTCAGCTCGCCGAGGCCAGCCGGATCAAGAC
>JBKKBU010000356.1:0-5025 GCA_046713755.1 Mycobacteriales bacterium | reverse complement strand
GCCCCGTGGCGGTGCGGCCCAGCGGTGCCGACGGCGCAGCCGGGGGGGCCGCAGCGGGAGGTGCGGCCGCCGGCTGACCGGGCGCAGCCTGGCGATCAGCAGGCGCCGGGGGGCTGTTGAACCAGTCGCAGCCCTCCGGGTCCTTGTTGTCCTCGCGGTTGTACTGCGAGCAGGGCACCAGCGCCGCGGACTTCGTGGCGTTGCCGATCGGGGAGACCGAAGGCGATCCGCAGGTGGGCAGGCCGAGCGGAGATGCGGCGTTCTGCGTGACAGCACCGCGGACCGACGTGTTGCCGTCCCAGCAGTTGCCGACGCCCTGGTCGTCCCACCAGAAGTCGACGCCGTTGGGCTGCTTCACGCCGGCCGGGTGGAAGCCCATCTTGTTGACGGTGAAGTGGTTGCCGTTGGAGGTGTCGAACTGCGACGCCGGCCCCATCTCGCCGCGGATCGCGCCGGGCACCCAGAACAGCATGGCGCCGTTGCGCCAGTTGTCGTAGATCTCGTTGGCCGTCACGAAGTTGCGGTTACCGCCGGCGATCATCACGCCGGTGCCGACCGGCACCGGGAAGGCCGGGCAGACGGTGCCCTTGCCGAGCCCGCGCTCGCCCGGCTTCTTGTCGCAGATGCCGGTGTGCACGAACTGCTCGTAGTAGTTGCTGTTGTTGCTGTAAATCTTGTTGCCGGTGAGCCAGGCGTGGTCCTGCGGCATGCCGGGGTGGCCGCCGACGAAGGAGTCGGTGACGTAGCCCGCGCCGTTGTCGTGGACCAGGTTGTCGTGGAACCACACGCTGTTGCCAGCCGTGCCGGAGAAGCCGAGCGCGTTGTGGTGGGTGTCGCAGCGCCGGATCTCGACGGCGTAGCGAGTCAGTGGACCGGTCGTCGTCGACAGCGCGTTGACGTCGGCCGCCGAGCCCGGGTAGACGCCCGAGTCCCCGTTGTACGACGTGTCGCAGTCCTGGATCAGGCCGTGGTCACTGGTGAACGTCAAGATCCCGTAGAGGTCGTTGTGGCGGGCGTTGACGCGCTCCATGACGTAGCCGTCGGTCTCGTGCACGTAGAGGGCATTCTCGCGGAACAGCTCGGCGGTGATGTTGCGCAGGTAGAAGCCGTCGGCCCGGTCGGCCTTCATCCCGTTGTGCTTGACCCAGTCGTTGTCCTTGGTGAAGCCGCCCTGCAGGACGACGTCCTCCATGCGCTCGCCCGTGCCCTCGATCTGGAGCTTGCACAGGGCGTTGTCGCAGGTGATGTCGGCATCCGTCGGGCTGTCACCGGCGATGGTCACCAGGTTGATGACCTCGCCGCAGCTGACGATGAGGTCGTACTCGACGACCCCTCCGTCGTAGGCCTGCGCGCAGGGGGGGTTGTGCGACGGCTCCTCGCGGTAGAGGCCCGGCAGGACGTAGATGTTGGTGCGCTGCACCGTGACCGCGTCAACCGCTGCCTGGATGTGCTGGAAACCGCACTGGGCGAGCAGCTTGTTGTTGAGAGCCCGCAGCTTCGGGTCCTTGATCGCCTTGATGGCGGCGGCGCTCGACGGCTTGCAGACCACCAGCCGCGCGGCCGCCTGGTCGTAGGTCCGGTAGGTCGGCGTCGACCCGGTCCCTGGCGGGAACTGCGAAGCCCGCTCCTCATGAGCGGCGGCCGGACCGGCGCCGAACGTGGTGAGCGTCAGAGCGGTCAGGGTGACAGCAAGGAGCGTGGACAGCCTGCGCACGAGCGCCTCCGGGGTGCAACACGAGTGGAACGACCATGATCAAGGTTCGCCGTGATTGTCCCGGTTCCTGCCCCTTCCCGGGGGATGCAGTCCCGATCAGTGATCTACGCGGCGGGCCTTCTCCTGGACGTGCGCCAACGCTTCGCCGTCGTGCTCGTGCTTCTCCGTGATCAAGGATGGGTCACGCTGCACCGCCCGCAGCGACAGCATCACCGTGACGGCAAGTACGCCGACGATCACGCCGAGCGAGGTGAAGGTGCCGATGTCGGGCGCCCAGTCCTTGCCCCAGGAGTAGTCGTGGGCGGCGTGCAGGATGAGCTTGACGCCGATGAAGCCCAGGATGACCGCCAGGCCCTTGGACAGGTAGACCAGCCGGTCGAGCAGCCCGTCGAGCAGGAAGTAGAGCTGGCGCAGGCCCATGAGGGCGAAGGCGTTGGCCGTGAAGACGATGTAGGCCTCCTCGGTGAGCCCGAAGATCGCCGGGATCGAGTCGAGCGCGAACAGGATGTCGGTCGAGCCGATCGCGATCATCACGAGCAGCATCGGCGTCACCACCCGCTTGCCGTCCACCCGGGTGATCACCTTCGACCCGTCGTACTCCTTGGTCGTGGGGAGCAGTCGCTCCATGAGCTGCACCAGCTTGTTCTCGCTGTCGTGCTCCTCGTCGCCGGTCGTCGCGAGCTTGTAGGCGGTGAAGATGAGGAACGCACCGAAGACGAAGAACGTGAAGACGAAGCGCTCGATGGCGGCGGCACCGACCGCGATGAACGCCCCGCGCAGCACCAGCGCCAGCACGATCCCGAACAGCAGCACCTTGTGCTGGTGGATCGCCGGCACCGCGAAGCTCGACATGATGATGACGAAGACGAACAGGTTGTCGACCGACAGGGAGTACTCGGTGATGTAGCCGGCGAAGAACTGACCGCCGAACTCACCGCCGGCGACCACGCCCAGTCCGATGCCGAAGGCGATCGCGAGGCTGACGTAGAAGGCTACCCAGCGGGTTGCCTCTCGCGTCGAGATCTTGTGCGGGCCCTTCTTGGCCGCGATCGCGAGGTCGAAGGCGAGCAGGGCCACGAGGCCGCCGATGGTGGCGAACCAGACGTAGGTGGGAACGTTGAGCATGTAGGTCCTCTTCGGTGGTCACAATGGATCACCGGAGGTCTCTCCCACCCAAGCGGCGGGTCTCCCGCGCCGGGGCCCTGACGTGCCGGGTCCGTGCTGACGACGCGGATGCAGACGGGGATACTCCCCTCCGTACGACCGAGGCTACCCGTTAGGGCACTCCGCAAGCCGTGCCGTCAGTCACACCCGCAGGTGCCGGCCGGCGTGCGGACCTGGAAGCAGCGGTCGCAGCGGTTCGAGGCCATCTTGGCGAACTCGACGGCGTTCTCCTTCGCCGCGGTCGCGGCGCGGGTCGCTGCCGCTTTCGCGGAGCGGGTCTTGGCCTTCTCCTCAAGCACGATCTGCTCGGCTCGGCGAGCCCGGTCGGCCGTGATCGTCTCCTCGAACTCCGCCTCGATGATGCGCCGCCGCACCGTGTCGGGGACGAAGCCCATGGCCTGCTGGCAGAGCGCAACCGCGAGCGGGAGCGGGCTCTCGATCGCCAGCGCCTCAACGACGTCGCCATGCACGAGCTCGGAGTCCTTGGCGCAGATCGCCGCGACCTTGGCCAGCGCCGCGTCGACCTCGGCCTGGTCGGCAGCCTCGAGGCCGTCGATTCCTTCGATCTCGAGCTCGTCGACGTCGAAGTCCATGGCGTCGGACGGGTCAGCGGACAACGGGGGCTGCCCGGTCATGGGGTCGATCACGTGCGCTCCTTCGGACCGGAGCCTGCGGATGTCCGGAAGCCCTGATGCTACCGGCGCCGGGCGATGGGCAGTGGTGTCGGTCGACCGGTCCGCTCAGATCACCTCAACGCACCCCAGCCGCGTCCATCCCACGGAGCTCCTTCTTGAGCTCGTTGACCTCGTCGCGGAGGCGAGCGGCCAGCTCGAACGACAGCTCGCGCGCCGCGTCGTGCATCTGGTCCTGGAGCTGCTGGATGAGCTGGGCCAGCTCCGCCCGCGGCATGCCGGCCAGCTCCGACCGGATCGCAGCGTGCTTGCCACCGGCCTTCGATGACATCCCCGGCACTGGCGCCTTGCCCCGCGACTGCGACCGGCCGGATCCCCCGACCACCTCGGGGTCTTGTCGCACGATGTCGTCGAGGATGTCCGCGATCCGCTTGCGTAGCGGCTGCGGGTCCAGCCCTCGCTCGGTGTTGTAGGCGACCTGCTTCGCCCGCCGTCGCGTGGTCTCGTCGATGGCCTTCGCCATCGAGGGGGTGATCTTGTCGGCGTACATGTGGACCTGGCCGGAGACGTTGCGGGCGGCGCGGCCGATGGTCTGGATGAGCGACGTCCCGGAGCGCAGGAAGCCCTCCTTGTCGGCGTCGAGGATGCTGACGAGCGAGACCTCGGGCAGGTCAAGGCCTTCCCGGAGCAGGTTGATGCCGACCAGCACGTCGTAGTGGCCCTGGCGGAGCTCCTTGAGCAGCTCGATGCGCCGGATGGTGTCGACCTCGGAGTGCAGGTAGCGGACCCGGATCCCGAGGTCGAGCAGGTAGTCGGTGAGGTCCTCCGACATCTTCTTGGTGAGCGTCGTGACCAGGACGCGCTCGTCCCGCTCGGCCCGCAGCCGGATCTCGTGGACGAGGTCGTCGATCTGACCCTTGGTGGGCTTGACGACGATCTCGGGATCGATCAGCCCGGTCGGGCGGATGACCTGCTCGACGACGTCGCTCTTCACCCGCGACAGCTCATAGGGGCCCGGCGTCGCCGACAGGTAGACCGCCTGACCGACCCGCTCGAGGAACTCGTCCCACTGCAGCGGCCGGTTGTCCATGGCGGACGGCAGCCGGAAGCCATGGTCGACGAGCGTGGCCTTGCGAGAACGATCACCCTCGTACATCGCGCCGATCTGCGGCACCGTGACGTGGGACTCGTCGATGACGAGCAGGAAGTCGTCCGGGAAGTAGTCGAGCAGGGTGTGCGGGGCCGTGCCCGGCGCCCGACCGTCGATGTGACGGCTGTAGTTCTCGATGCCGTTGCAGAACCCGACCTGGCGCATCATCTCGATGTCGTAGGTGGTGCGCATCCGCAGCCGCTGCGCCTCCAAGAGCTTGCCCTGCTGCTCCATCTCGGCCAGCCGGTCGGCGAGCTCGAGCTCGATGCCGGCCACCGCCCGATCCATCCGCTCGGGGCCGGCGACGTAGTGGGTGGCGGGGAACACGAAGACCTCCTCGTGCTCCTCAACCACCTCCCCGGTGA
>JBKKBU010000355.1:0-4151 GCA_046713755.1 Mycobacteriales bacterium | reverse complement strand
CGACGGTGGCCGTCGGAGTCGGCGTGGCAGTGGCCGTCGGAGTCGGGGCGACGGTGGCCGTCGGAGTCGGCGTGGCAGTGGCCGTCGGGGTCGGGGCGACGGTGGCCGTCGGAGTCGGCGTGGCAGTGGCCGTCGGGGTCGGGGCGCCGGTGGCCGTCGGAGTCGGCGTGGCCGTCGCCGTCGGCGTCGGCGTGGCCGTCGCGGTCGGGGTCGGCACGGCGTCCGAGATGAACCCCGCCGAGGCCGTGACGTCGTCCAGCGCGATGTCGTAGACCTTGGTCGTCTCGTTGCCGCCGATCTGGACGCTGGCGATCTGCGCCGTGCCGAGCGCGGCCGGCCCGGACAGGTCGGCGAGCCGGGCGCCGTCGAGCCACACCTCGGTCTCGCCCGGCCCACCGGCCGGGTCGACCTTCACGCGCATCTGGAGGTCCCGCCAGCCGCTACCGGGCAGGATCTTGGTCGCCGACGCCTTCTTGGTCGCTGCGCCGTAGTTCCAGGAGTAGAGCGAGCCGCCCCAGTCGATGCACAGGTCGATGATCACGTTTGTGGCATGCCGGACCTTGAGCACGCAGGCGAAGTTGGCGCCCTGACTGAGGACGTTGACGCGGGTCCGGACATAGGCCTCGTTACGGGCGGTGATGGCGCGCCGGGCCCACGTCGCCCGCGTCGCACCGCTCACGCTGGTGGCCCGGGCGGCCCACGCGCCAGCAAAGGTGGGGCTCTGCGCGACAGCCAGTCCCGTGACCGACTGCCAGCTCGAGAGCCCGCCGGACTCGAAGTCGTCAGCGAAGATCACCTCGCCGGCCGGCGCGGGCGGCGGCGGGGGCGGTGGTGCGATGTGCGGGCTGCAGGTCACCGTGCCCTGGTCGCGCGTGACGTTGTCGACGCCGACGTAGCGGAACGCCGCCGACGTGCTGCCCAGCTCCATGCGCAGGGCGCCGTACGCCGCCGACCCTGAGGTGCCGTCAAGGGCGACCGCCACGCGGGAGTCGGTCTTGGTGAACGTCGACAGGCCGTGACCGCCGCCGCCCGCGATGATCTGGGTCGGCCCACCTGCAGCAGCGACGCCCTCGCCGTTCATCGGGGTCCAGCGCTGGTAGTTGTGCTCGTGACCGTTGAGGACGACGTCCACGCCGCGGTCCGCCATCAACTTCCACTGGTCCTGCAGCCGGACCTCGCCATACACGCCGATCGACCACCGGGGGTGGTGCGAGATGACCATCGTGCACGCTGCGGTAGACCGATCGAGGTCAGCCCGGAGCCATTCGAACTGCGGCGTGCCGGGGGCCATCTGACCGAACTGCGTGGTCGAGTCGAGGGCCACGATGTGCCAGCCGCCGGCGTCGTAGGAGTAGTTGCGGGCCATGCCACCCCAGTACCAGGGGTAGCCGTCGTTCAGGACCTCGTGGTTGCCCATCACCGGGTTCGTGACGCCGGCGAACCGGCCCCACAGCTGGTCGGGCGCGCCGTAGAAGTTGCGGAACTCCGTGCGGGTCCCCTTGTCGTACACGTCACCGAGGTAGAGGAAGGAGTTCGGCGCCCAGCCGTTGACGAGGTCGCTCACCTGTCGCGACGTCGCGCGACCGCCGGCGCCGTCACCGGCCGCCGCGAGGACGTAGGGCCCGGTCGCCGGTGCGGCCGTGCCGCGCGGGGTCCACGTGCCCCCGGCTGCCGGCACCGTGGTCACGCCGTTGGTCAGCGTCACGTCCGACCCGGCGGCGACCGTCTCGAACCCGCCGGCTATGCGGGCGATCACCGTGAGATCCGCGGCGCCGTCGACGAACTGGGCGCTGGGGAGGAGGAAGTCGTAGCGGGCGTACTCGGAGCCGGAGTTGCCCACGACCGGCTCGTACGTCGTGAGGACGTGGGCCCCACGGAGCGAGAAGACCAGCCGGTCGATGCTCGGCGCCGTGGCACTGCGCGTGACGCCCGCGGTGACGGCCACCTCTCCGGTCAACGTGGCGCCGGCCACCGGGGTCTCCAAGCAGACCGTGACCGTCCAACCCGCATTGAGCGGGCCGCTCTGCTGGCAGCCCGCCACCGCGAACGCCGCAGTCGGCACCGCGATGAGCGGGACGACGACGACAGCGGTCAGCAGCGAGAGCAGGCTGGCCAGGCGGCCGACGGTACGGCTGCCAACGGAGCGGCGCATGGTGGAGTGGGTCCGATCTGTGGCAGCAGGGTCCGACCAGTGTCGCAGCCGGTCCAGATCACGTTAATAGCCCGAATGGACCCAAACTCCTAGTCCGCCTGGCGGCGGCGTGTCACCACCCGCGACAGCAGCCGACCAGTGGAGACGAGGGCTGGCAGCGGGTCGCGCGCGGACCACAGCGGCCCGGTGCCGCCGCGGTGGGCGGCCGCCCGCACGAGCGAGGCCAGCCGGCGCCGCCCGGCGAGCGCCGCCTTGAGGTCGCCCTCCAACCACTGGTAGCGCACTCCCGCCCGGGCATCGGGACAGACCGCGACCTGTTCCCCGCGCAGCACCCGCGCCGCGAGCTGCGGGAGCGGGGCCCCAGCCGCGACCGCGAGCGCGACCGAGCCATAGAGGCGGGGGTTGGCGTCGATGAGCACCGGCGGACCAGACGGGGGCAGCAGGAACTGCAGCTGGGCCATCCCCACCCAGCCCGCCTCGGCGAGCAGCCGGGCGCACCGCTTCGCGAGCTCGTCGTCCACGGCGACCGTACGAGCCCGACCGGTCCGTCCCGCTCCGACCGGGAACGTCGTCGTGGCCAGCTGCTGCACGCGAGATATCGCCCGCCCCTCGGCATCGACGACGAGGGCCACTGCCATGAGCGGGCCGGCCACGCGCTCCTGGACGACCAGCGGCATGCCGGCCGCCGCCGCCCGCTCCCGCAGGACAGCGAGCTGCGCAGCATCGTGGGCGAGCTCGACCTCCCAGCGCTCCTGGGGTGCTCCCGGGACGCTGTGCAGCGCGGCCTTCACGACGACCGGCCACGCGCGAGGTGCCCCGTCGACGAGGACGGGTACCGCGAGCCCGACCGCCGCTGCGGCGTCGTGCAGGCTCCGCTTGTCGAGCACCTGGTGCAGAGCGGCAGGGTCGGGCACGCCAGGCAGTGGCGGCAGCAGGTCACGGCTACTGGCGAGCGCGAGCAGCTCGGCGTCGCCCGCCGCGAGCAGGACTGGCGCCTCGAGGCCCTGCACCGCCGCCGCAACCGCGCGCGCGAACCCCTCCGCATCAGTCGCGGGCGACGGGGCGGGGTGCACCGAGCGGACCCACCGGCTGAAGCCGGTCAGGGGGCGGTGCCGGCCGAGCGAGCCCACGGCGTGCACCCGCCAGCCGTCAGTCGAGAGCGCCCTCACCCCGCTCAGTGCCGTCGAGGTGTCGAGCGCACCGACGACCAGCACATCGCCCGGTGCTGGTTCGACCGTCGGGCTGGGCATGTCGGCAGCGTAGGGGCGCCGGCGGGCCGGTGGCTGCGTAGGCTTGCGCCCCGCTGGTCCACCACTCGAGGAGCATCCGCTGGCCCCCGATCCGGAGCGCCCTGCCCGCGGGGCGGCCGCTGCTCGGCTGCTCGGGCTCGCACTGGCCCTCGCCATCGTCGCGGCCGCGGTCACCATGCTCTGCTACCTGGTGTCGCCGCTGGCACCGATCGCCCTGGCGCTCGGTGGTGGCTTCTTGCTCCTCAGCGCCCTCCGACCGGTGGCTGCGGTAGCGGTCGGCTGCACGCTCGCTGTCGTCGAGGCCCAGCAGCTGCCGATCCCCGGGATCGGCAAGCTGTCTGGCACTGAGGTCGCCTTCGTGCTGGTGGCGGCCGGGTGGTGCTGGCGGGCACTGACCGGGGATCCCGGAGTGCGCTACCCGCAGATCGCCGACTACCCGATCATCGCCCTGGTCCTGCTGCTGCTGCCGGGAGTCCTCGTCGGTGCCGAGCCGGCCGACGTGGCCCGGCTGGGCATCCTGTGGACGGCCTTCTTCCTGGCGTTCCTCACCGTCAAGGGGTTCTCGCCGGCGGAGCTGCGCTGGGTGCTGCTCGCGCTCGGCCTCGGGGCCGGCGTCCTCGGACTGCTCGGGATCCTGGACTACCTGCAGGGCGGCGGCGCCCGGGTGACCAGCAGCGGCTCGGCGAGCGGTCGAGCCGTCGCCGGCATCCCCGACCCCAACTACTACGCCGCCTACCTCCAGATGGCAG
>JBKKBU010000354.1:0-6555 GCA_046713755.1 Mycobacteriales bacterium | reverse complement strand
CGGGCCACCCCCTGGCTGCGGGGCTGCGGTAGAAGTGCGACGCCCCCGCCCCCCCCCACCGGGGGGGCCCGCGCGGCGACCCCCGGGGGGAACGACAGCGTCGGTCGCAGCCGCAAGCCGGTGCCCCGCAGCGGAACGACCACAGCGAGGGCCAGCGCTGCCACGCCGAGGGTCGTCCCGACCGACAGCAGCCGTTCCTGGCCCCGGCTCAGATCGATGGGCTCGGCCACCGGGCCGGTGGTGGCGTAGAGGAGGTAGGCCCCGATGACGACGATGCTCGACACCAGTGGCGCGAGCGCCGGTCCCACGAAGCGCCGGTGCGCATGCAGAACACCGGTCAGCACCACGGCGATGCCGTAGAGGAGGACCTGCGGCGCGAACACCCGCAGCATCCTGGTGCCCACGTCGTGCGACGCCGCGCCGGTGCCGTCCCCCAGCACGATGTCCACGAGCAGCGGGGCAGCGAGGACCCCGAGGAGCGCCACCGGCAGCAGCACGGTGATGGTCCAGGACAGCAGAGCGGAGACCGTCCGGTCCACCTCAGCCCGGTCGCCGCCCGCCAGCGCGCCCGAGACCAGCGGCACCACGACAGCGGCCAATGCGCCACCGGCGGCGACCTCGAACAGCACGTTGGGCAAGGCGTTGACGGCGGTGTAGGTGTCACCGACGTGGGAGGCCCCGACGGTCTGCGCAAGGACCGCCGTCCGGCCGAACCCGACGACGCGCGCGGCCACCGTGACCACCGCGATCCCGGCTGCCGCGCCGAGGAGCGTCTGGGTCTTCACGGCAGTCGACCCCACCGGTCAACGGCTCGCAGCGCCGGCGTCCGGTCGATGACAGCGGAGAACGACACCCGCTCGCTGGCCACGGTCAGACCGGCAAGGACCGCGAGCGCCGCGAGCCGCCCCCCGACCGAAGGCACCCGACGCAGCAGGCCGACACCCAGGACGGCCCCGACCGCGTTGGCGCCGGTGTCGCCCAGCATCGTCCGCTCCTGCAGGTCACCCGGGAGCAGGCCAAGCGATGCACCGACGACGCCACGCTGTCCGAGCACCGTGCCCGCCACCACGGCGACCTTCAAGGCCCGCCCAGGGCGCAGGTCCAGCAGGTTGAGCAGGTTGGCCGATCCGGCGACCACGCCGCCGCCGATCAGAACAGACATCGGCGTACGACGTGGCAGTGCCGCGGCCGCAGCGCACCCGACCAGACCGATCCCCACCACCTTCACGGCGCCAGCCGTGATCTGTCCGCCACGTAGCGCGGCGGCGTGGCCGTGCAGCCCCTTGGCTGCCCGCTCGTTGTTGCGCTGACCCGCCACGTCGTCGTACCACCCAAAGGCTCCCGCGCCCAGACCGGCGACCAGCTCGGCGGGTGCCGGGTGCGAGAGGGGCACGGCCAGGGCGAGGGCGGGACCGGCGAGCAGCGACACCGTCGTACCGCGGTGGTTGGTGCGGTCCCACGAGGTCCTGGCGGCGAGCGCGGAGCGGGCAGCCAGGGCAATCACCGCACCCCTCAGCATCAGGAGGGGGCAGGCGTCGGAACCGTGGCCTGGGCGCCCGACCCCCCGCCATAGCGACGTGCCAACCCCTGCAGCTGCTCTGCCAGTGCCTTCACGATCAGCACCTGGCCCAGCGGACGGTCGGCCGTGTCTACCGACGACACCTCCTCCGACAGGGCACCGTCGGATCGGAGCGCTTCCACGGCGGCGCCCTTGCGGGTGGCTTCGAGTGGACCGGCGATGACCGCGCCCTGCGACCTGGCGTCAAATGCCTTGACGAGGCTGAGCAGTCCCCGGCTACGGGCGGTGTCAGTGTCGGTAGGCGGCTGGTCACCGATGCCGGGGACAATCAGGACCGTGAGGGTGGCCCGACGGGCCGCGCCTTGCTCGCGGTCGAGATCGATGAGGTCCTCGCCGCGGAAGCCGCCGAGGATCTCCTCGGCCGCAGCCTCCGAGATCCCGACGGCGGCGCGATCACGGACCAGGGCCGCCGCGAGGACGACCGCTGCCCGGTCGATCGGCTCACCGGCGGGCAGCTCGAGTGCCGTCGGTCGGAGCGCCGTCACGAGGTCGTCCACCCCACGTCCCTTGGCCGGATCCAGCAGCGCGGGCTTCACCTGCAGTCGACCGATGACGGTGGCACCTGCCCGCTCGAGCAGTGGCCTGATCTCACCGGCGAGCTCGGTCGGCGCCCCGGGGGCCGTGACCAGCAGGATCGACTCACCGCGCAGGTCCCCGGCCACCAGATCACCCGCGACCGACCCGATGAAGTCGTCGGCGTCGCCGACCTCGGCTTGCAGCGATCGGGTCGTCGTCTCAAGGTTGCGCTTGTCGCTCGTCAGGCTGGAGATCGAGCTCTTGAGGTTGTCGAGCACCTGGTCGTTGAGCTGAGTGGTGCCGACCACGATGCCGAGCGCCAGCGCCATGAAGATCGCGATGATGCTGACCAGGTGGTAGCGGAAGTCGACCACTAGGCACGCTCAGGGTCGGGGCGGCCTGGCGCGCGCGTGGCGGCCAGCCGCTGCGCGTTCTCGGGGACGGACACGACAGGACGGTAGCCAATGCCGGTGCTCCGGGTCGGCAGCGACCCCCGTGAGACATCCAGCTGGACCAGGGCGCCTTGCGGCTCGCGCGGCACCGTTGTGGCGATCTCTCACGGGGACCCGCCGACGATGATCGCCACATCCTGGCGGAGCCTGACCTCATCGGGCATCGGAGGCTAGGCGAGGCGGGTGTTTCACCCAGACGTGCAGCACAGCCGGCCCTCGCGCGCCCGCTGAGCAGGACGCTTGCAGGCAGCTGTACCGGTCAGGAACGTGATCCGCAGCCGATACGGCTACCGACAAGCCGACACACGTGGTGATATGGCAATTCTATCAAGTTATGTAACAATGACTTTATGCCCTTCGCACAAGCACGGCCGATCACCGAGGCCAAGGCCGACCTGTTCAAGGCGCTCGCGCATCCGGCCCGGGTGCGGGTGCTGGAGCTGCTCGCGGAGCGCGACCACACGATCGGAGAGCTCGCGGAGCTGGCGGGTTTGGAGCTCTCGCACCTGAGCCAGCAGGTGTCGGTGCTGCGCCGTGCGGGCGTCGTCGATAGCCGGCGGGTGAAGAGCAACGTCATCTGCTCCCTGCGTGACCCCCAGACCGCCGAGCTGCTCGCGGTGGCGCGACGCATGCTGTCGACGAACCTGCGCCAGAACCAGTCCTTGCTGGCGGCGCTCGACGACACTGACGACGCCGTCACGCTCGCGGACTCCGGTCGGTTGCCGGTATGACCGAGCCCAGCGCGGCGCCGAACGGATTGCGGGCCCTGCTGCCACGGCGCGCGGACTACGCCGGACTGCGCCGCTCCTGGCCCAGCGATCTTGCCGCTGGCCTCACCGTCGGGATCGTCGCTCTGCCGCTCGCGCTGGCGTTCGGCGTCGCGACCGGCGTGGGCGCCGCCCCTGGCCTGGCTACCGCCGTGATCGCCGGAGCGGTCGCAGCGGTCTTCGGCGGATCCCACCTGCAGGTGTCAGGTCCGACCGGAGCGATGACGGTCGTCCTGGTGCCGCTGGTGGCTGCCCGCGGCCCGTCGGTCGTGTACCCGGTGGCGATCCTCGCCGGCCTCGTCGTGGTCGCCGCGGCGTTACTCAGGCTCGGCCGGCTGCTGTCCTACATCCCCTGGCCGCTGATCGAAGGCTTCACCGTCGGCATTGCCGTCGTGATCGCGGCCCAGCAGGTCCCCCATGCGCTGGGTGTCACGCAACCGACCGTCAACAACGCCGCGGGTGCCGCCGTTGTCGCGGTGGGGCGATTCGCGCAGCACCCGCAGTGGGCGGTCCTGGGGCTGCTGGTCCTGTCGGTCGCGCTGACGGCCCTGCTGCCCCGGCTGCACCGGACCGTGCCGGCGAGCCTGCTCGCCGTCACTGCGGTCACCCTCGTCGCTGACCTGACCGGGGCGCACGCGACTCGCATCGGGGCGCTGCCGTCCGGTCTGCCGATGCCGTCCCTGCCCGACCTCGCCGGCGCCGGCTCGCTGCTCGGGCCCGCGGTGATTGTGGCGTTCCTGGCCTCGTTGGAGAGCCTGCTGTCCGCCCGCGTCGCCGATGGGATGGGCGACACCCCCCGGCACGACCCGGACCGCGAGCTGTTGGGTCAGGGGCTGGCCAACATCGCGTCGGGCCTGTGCGGCGGGATGCCCGCGACCGGCGCCATCGCACGCACCGCGGTGAATGCCCGCGCCGGCGCTCACACCCGCTTGGCTGCGCTGACGCACGCGCTGGTGATCGCCGTCGTCGGCTACGCCGCAACTGACCTTGTCGCTCGCATTCCGCTCGTCGCCCTCGCCGGGGTACTGCTGGTCACCGCCTATCGGATGGTGGAGCGGCACAACGTCCTGGCCGTGCTGCGCTCAACCCGCGGCGACGCGTTCGTCTTCGGTGTGACCGCAGTCGGCACGATCGCATTCGACTTGATCAAGGCGGTCGAAGCTGGCTTGGCCCTCGCGGTTGTCCTCGCGTTCGTCCACCTTGCCAGCACTGCCCAAGCGGTCCCGGAGCCGCTGGTCGCCGATGGCATCGACAGCGATGTCGAGCACGATCTGCTGACCCGACATGTGTTGACCTACCGCCTGGACGGCCCCCTGTTCTTCGGCGCGTCCTCCCGATTCCTCTCCGAGCTGACCACGACCGCCGACGTCCGGGTCGTGATCCTCCGGATGAGCTCGATCGCCATGCTCGACGCCACGGGTGCCCGTGCGCTCGGCGAGCTCATCGAGCACCTCGAAGCCCGAGGCATCACCGTTCTCATGAAGGGCGCCAACACCGAGCACACCCGGTTGCTCACCGCGGTCGGGACGCTCGCGCCCATGATGAGCCGCGGGCACGTGTTCGCCGATCTGCCGCTTGCTGTCCGCCACGCGGCCATGCACCTCGCGCGCCCAGGGCACGGCCACGACAACCATGACAAGGACGCCTGCGGGCTGCGGCTCGGCGACCCGCAAGGTGTTGACCCGCTGGCGACCGGAACACCCCGGTGAGAGGGCAGGACAAACGATGACCGTCGTCCGAGGGGATGCCGCACGGCACCTGATGGCCCGCAACCGCCTGCGGCAGCCCGGCACCGCTGCGGTCGGCGCTGGGGACGTCGTGCCCGTGCCGTCAGAACAGCCCGGAGATCCAGAACTGCACGTCGCGAAGCTGGTCGACGATGAGCTCGCCGTAGGCGTCGCCGGCCGGCGAGACCCCGATCGCGGCACCCATCGCCACCAGGGTCGCCAGCACGAGCAGCAGCAGTGACGGGGTCGAGATGCGACTGCGGTAGAGCCGGGAAACGCCCTTGGCGTCGACCAGCTTGCCGCCGACCCGCAGCCGGGTGAGGAACGTCGACGCCATCCCGGCGCGACCCTTGTCGAGGAACTCCACCAGCGTCGCGTGGGTGCCGACGGCGACGATGAGGGACGCGCCCTTCTCGTCGGCGAGCAGCAGCGCGACATCCTCGGACGTGCCCGCGGCCGGGAAGAGGACCGCCTCGATCCCGAGGTCCTGGACCCGCGCCAGGCCGGGTGCCCGACCGTCGGCGTAGGCATGGACGACAACCTCCGCACCGCAGGTCAGCGCCTTATCCGAGACCGAGTCCATGTCGCCGACGATGAGGTGCGGCGTCAGCCCGGCTTCGAGCAGGGCATCCGCTCCGCCGTCGACACCGATGAGCACCGGTCGGTACTCCCGGATGTAGGGCCGGAGCACCGCGAGGTCCTCGCGGTAGTCATAACCGCGTACGACGACGAGCGCGTGCCGACCCTCGAGCCGGGTGCGGATGGACGGCACACCGACGCCGTCCAGCAGCAGCCCGCGCTCCTTCAGCAAGTACTCCATCGTGTTCGCCGCAAAGGCCTCGAGCTGGGTGTGGAGGCCGGCCCTGGCCTCGGCCATCGCCGCGGTGATCGACTCCGCGTCCTGCGCGGTGCCCTGTGCGACGACCCGCTCGCCGGCGTACAAGGTGTCGCCGTCAAGACGTACGACGTCGCCGTCGCTGATAGCGCCGAAGACCCCTTCGCCGACGCTGTCGAGCAACGGGATCCCCGCTGCCAGCAGGATCTCGGGGCCGAGGTTGGGATAGCGGCCGCTCGTGCTCGGCGCGGCATTGACCACCGCGGCGACCTTGCAGGTCACCAGGGCGTCGGCACTGACCCGGTCGATGTCCACGTGGTCGATGACGGCGATGTCGCCGGGCCGCAGGCGGCCGGTGAGGCGCTTGGTGCGCCGATCCATCCTGGCCGTCCCCGTGATGCCCGGCAGGCGCTCGGCCTGCCGGCTGCGCCACCCTGCTGCCAGCCTCACGTCCCGAGTCTGCCAGAGCGGGCCCGTGCGCTAGGGCGTCGCTTCAGAAGTAGTCGAGCAGCCGTGGCTGCGGCCCCGCGAACGCGGCGTCCAGGGTGGGCATCGGCCGGTCCAGCAGACCGGTGCGCAGCAGCAGCCCGGTGTCTGCCGCACCTGCGTAGAGCAGCGCCAACCCGCGGACGTGCAGCAAGGGCAGGTCGACGTCGCGCTTGGTGCGCTCCAGCTGCCC
>JBKKBU010000353.1:0-8501 GCA_046713755.1 Mycobacteriales bacterium | reverse complement strand
GGCGGTCGTGGCACTCCCGCGGGTGACGACCACGACGCGCGCGGCAGTGCCGAGCTCTTCGGCGCCGACCGTGACGACCTCGGACGAGACCGCGCCGGCGCGGTGCAGTGCGGGCCCCGCAGCGGCGAGCTCGTCCGCCGCCGATGCGCCCTTGAGGGCGAGCAGTCGGCCACCCGGCCGCAACAGCGGCAGCGCCCAGCCGACCAGCCGGTCCAACGGTGCCACGGCGCGAGCCGTCACGACATCGACCTCGAGCTTGCCGGCGAGCTCCTCGGCGCGGGTGCGGCGGACGAGTACCGAACGCAGCCCCAAGGCCTCGACGGCCTCGGTGAGAAAGGTCGCCCGCCGCAGCAGCGGCTCGGCGAGCACCACCGTGAGATCGGGGCGGGCACAGGCCAGGACCAGCCCGGGCAAGCCCGCGCCGGAGCCAAGGTCGAGCAGCGTCACGCCGTCATCGAGGAGCTCAGCGACGCCGATGCAATTGAGCAGATGCCGCTCCCACAGGCGCGGTGCCTCGCGCGGCCCGAGCAGGCCCCGCTCCACGCCCGGTCCGGCGAGCAGCGCGCAGTAGGCCGCGAGCAGCTCGAGCCGGTCGCCGAACACCGCGCGCGCCGACTCCGGGGCCGCCGGGGCGGCCGATCCGACCGGCGGCTGCGAGGCGACCGAGGGCACCGTCACGCCGCTAGTCCCCGGGCAGGACGACGACGCGGCGCTCGGGCTCGATGCCGTCGCTCTCGCTGTGGACGCCGGCCACCGCAGCGACCGCGTCATGGACGATCTTGCGCTCGAACGGCGCCATCGGGGCGAGCCGCACCGCCTCACCGCCGTCGAGAACCCGCTTGGCCGTCCGGGTGCCGACCTCGGTGAGCTCTGCCTTGCGGGCCGCCCGCCAACCGCCGATGTCGAGCATCAACCGGGACCGGATCCCGGTCTGCTGGACCACCGCGAGCCGGGTCAGCTCCTGCAGTGCGTCGAGCACCTGGCCCTGGGCCCCCACCAGCGCATCGAGGCCGTCCCCCACGATGGCGACGATGGCCCGCTCGCCCTCGACGTCCATGTCGATGTCGCCGTCGACGTCGGCGATGTCGAGCAGCCGCTCGAGGTAGTCGCCAGCGATGTCGCCCTCCTGGACGAGCAGGTCCCCGGGCGGGGCTGCCGGTTCGGTCGCCGTCGGCTCGGTTGCTGCCGGTTCGCTTGCCGTCGCCGTGGCTAGCTCGGTGGTGGTGTCGCCAGTGGTGTTCTCAATCACGTGCTCTCCAGGGTTCGCGTCTCGGGGTGACGCCGTACGGCGGGAGCGGGGCGCGGTGGGAGCAAGCTCCGCACCGTCGTACCTCGCTCCCAGGTCGGGTGGGTTGCAGGTGACGAGCAGCGGTCAACTGCGGTTCATCGGCGGCCGCCGCGGCGGCCGTTCTTCTTCTTCTTGTTGCTGCTGGCAGGTCGACGGTTCGGGATCGCGCCGGTAGCCAGCGCGGGAGTCGTCGGCGTCGTGGTCGGGGTCGTGGTGTCAGCGCCGCCCTTCGCTGGCTTGGCCTTGTCGGCGGAGCCGGTCGTGATGAGCTTGCCGCTCGCGGGACTGGCCACGACCGGGGGCATCCGCTTGATGACCCAGTGCTGCTGGCCCATCGACCAGAAGTTCGTGGTGAGCCAGTAGAGCAGCACACCGATGGGGAAGATGACGCCGGAGACCGCGAACGACAGCGGCAGGACGTAGAGCAGCACCTTCTGGACCATGACCTGCTGCGGATCGGTGACGGCGCCGGCCCTGGCCATCATCTGGCGCTGCGTCCAGAAGGTGGACCCACCCATCAAGACGATCATGATGATCGCGACGATGCGGACGGTGGTGACGTTGCCGTCGAGCCGAGTGATCTCCTCGACGGTGGAGCGGAAGTTGGCGGCGATGGGGGCGCCGAGGATCTGCGCGAGCCCGCCCTGCTCGAGGTCGTCGGCACTGATCCCGAACTTGGGCTTGGCGCCCGGTCCGAACTCCTTGATGACGGAGAACAACGCGAAGAAGATCGGCAGCTGCACGAGCAGCGGCAGGCAGCCCGAGATGGGGTTGGCGTTGTGCTCCTTGTAGAGCTTCATCATCTCGACGTTGAGCGTCTCGCGGTCACCCTTGTGCTTCTTCTGCAGCTCCTTCACCAACGGCGCGATCTGCTGCATCCGGCGCTGGCTCTTGATCTGCTTGACGAACAGCGGGAACAGCACCAGCCGCACGCAGACCGTCAGCAGCACGATCGACAGCCCCCAGGCCGGCCCGCTGCCGGGGATGAGGAACGTCGACAGCCCCGAGTGGATCGCCTTGAGGATGAAGGCGACCGGGGTGGCCAGGGCGTCGATCACGTAGAGACTCCAGAACGCAAAGGGGTGGGGACGATCGTCCCCGAAACAGAACGGGTGGGAGGCACCGGGTCGTGCCCGCCGCGGTGGAACGGGTGGCAGCGGCCGATCCGACGGACCGCCAGCCATCCGCCGCGCACGGCGCCGTGGACGGCGACCGCCTCGGCGGCATAGGCGCTGCAGGTCGGGGCGAAGCGGCAGCGGGCGGGCAGCAGGGGAGAGACCACCCGGCGGTACGCCGCGATGCCGGTCAGCAGCAACCGGGCGAGCACCCCTCGGGTCGGGCTCATCGGTTCGGGCTCATCGGGTCGGGTTCATCGGCTGAGTTCATCGGCCGCACCCGCGCTGCGAGAACCACGGGCGCCCTCAGTGCGGAGGAGGCGCGCGAACGCAGCGTCGAGGTCAGCGCGGAGCGCCGCGCTGGTCGCGGAGCCGGCGGGTGGGTTCGCGCGCACGACGAGGCGGGTGCCCGGGGGGACGTCGCGCGTAGACCCGGTGAGGTGCGGGGCAAGCAGGTGCCGCAGCTGCCGGGCGGTGCGGTGCCGCTCGACCGAGCCACCGACGGCCTTGCTCACCACGAGACCGGCCAGCGCAGGGGCACTACCGCCGGCAGCGGCGACCGTGCTGATCTCCGGCTGCAGCAGGTGGAGGGTCAGGAGCGGTCGGGAGGCACGCCGACCACGACGGACCACAGCGGAGAACTCCGCCGAAGACCGCAAGCGGTGCGCGGCCGGGAGCACCGGCGCCTCCGGGTGACGGGGTCGGATGGGACGGCAGGCCGATCGCGGCGAGCCGATTGCGGACTGCAGATCGCGGGCTGGGAGCCTCAGGCCGACAGCTCGGAGCGGCCCTTGCGACGGCGAGCCGCGAGGATGGCCCGACCCGCGCGGGTCTGCATGCGCAGCCGGAAGCCGTGGGTCTTGGCGCGACGGCGGTTGTTCGGCTGGAAGGTGCGCTTGCTCACGGCGGGGCTCTCCGAGGGTGGGTGGATCTGCGGTGGGCGACCACGAGACGGGTCGCTAGCTATGCACGCCTGCGCGGGCACAGACCTTCCTAAGGTACGGATCGGCGTGCGGCCGGTCAAACACCGGAGCGACGACACGCCGTCAGAAGCGGTCTCAGCCTGTGGACAACCCTTGCGGGGCGGCAGTGGGGCTGTTAGTTTGCCTCGCGCCGGCTTCCCCGCCTAGCCCCCGTCACACCCGGTTCCGCCACGCACCCCTGCCGACTTCCGCACGTGGGAGGCGGTCCCTGCCGGACCTTCCGCACCATCCCGCTCCACCCGCTCCACACCCGCCATGGGTTCACCTCCCACCGGCGGTGGCTGCTGCGTGCGGACGTGCGGGGTGTCCGGTTTCGTGATCCACAGCCTGTGGACAGCGGTGTGGACGGTCCGATCAGCACCACCCACACGTCAATCGAGGGATCCGCGTGACCGAGCTCGACACCAGCCCACCCCTCACCGAGCCCACTCCGATCACTGCACCCCCCGTGGACGTGGTCCCGCCGGACGGGCCCGAAGCGATCACGGCGGTGTGGGACCGCGCCCTGGCTGGGCTGTCGGGGGGTGCGTTGTCCCCCTCGCATCGCGCCTGGCTCGAGCAGAGCCGGCCGGTCGGCCTGGTCGGGGACACCGTCCTGGTCGCGACGCCCAACGACTTCGTCAAGGACATCCTCGAGACCCGACTGCGACCGCTGCTCGTCGGCGCACTCTCCGCCGCGTTCGGGCGCGACGTCCGTATCGACGTACTCGTCCAACCCAGCGACGAACAGCCCTACGACGATGCTGCTAGTGACCAGAAAATGGACGGTGACGCCACACTCGGCCAGTCTGAGGCGCCGGGCGAGTCCAGCCAGGCCCGCAGCGGTTCGCCGTACGCCTCCTCGTTCTCCCCGCCCGACCCTGCCTTCGATCCCCGGCAGCGTGACGACACGCGGGCCATGCAGGTGCGGCCGGGCACCGGCCGTGACAGCGGCCACGGGTCGGGTGGCAAGCAGGCCGTCGAACCCGCGCGGCTCAACCCGAAGTACACCTTCGAGACCTTCGTCATCGGGGCGAGCAACCGCTTCGCCCACGCCGCCTCGGTCGCGGTCTCCGAAGCGCCGGCCAAGGCCTACAACCCGCTGTTCGTCTATGGCGAGTCCGGGCTGGGCAAGACCCACCTGCTGCACGCCGTCGGGCACTACGCCCAGAACCTGTTCAGCGGCGCCCGGGTGCGCTACGTGAGCTCAGAGGAGTTCACCAACGACTTCATCAACAGCCTGCGTGACGACAAGGCGCAGGCGTTCCAGCGGCGCTACCGCGACGTCGACGTGCTGCTGGTCGACGACATCCAGTTCTTGGAGAACAAGGAGCGGACGCAGGAGGAGTTCTTCCACACGTTCAACACGCTCCACAACGCCAACAAGCAGATCGTCATCAGCTCCGATCGGCCGCCCAAGCAGCTGTCGACGCTGGAGGACCGGCTGCGGACCCGCTTCGAGTGGGGCCTCATCACCGATGTCCAGCCGCCCGACCTCGAGACCCGCATCGCGATCCTGCGGAAAAAGGCCGCCTCGGACCGGCTGGCCGCCCCGCCGGACGTCCTGGAGTTCATCGCGAGCAAGATCTCCACCAACATCCGCGAGCTCGAGGGTGCCCTGATCCGGGTCACCGCCTTCGCCAGCCTCAACCGGCAGCCGGTGGACCTGTCCCTGGCCGAGATCGTCCTCAAGGACCTGATCCCCGCCGAGGGCGGGCCCGAGATCACCGGCGCCACCATCATGGCCGCCACGGCTGAGTACTTCGGGCTGACGATGGAGGACCTGTGCGGCTCGTCGCGGTCTCGGGTGCTCGTGACGGCCCGGCAGATCGCGATGTACCTGTGCCGCGAGCTCACGGATCTCTCCCTGCCGAAGATCGGGCAGATGTTCGGGGGCCGCGACCACACCACCGTCATCCACGCCGACCGCAAGATCCGCGGTCAGATGCCGGAGCGCCGGGCCACCTACAACCAGGTCGCCGAGCTCACCAACCGCATCAAGACGCGCTCGCGCCAGTGACCTACACCCTGACCAGCACCCACACCAGCACCCTGACCAGCACCCTGACCAGCACCCACACCAGCACCCACACCAGCGGCGGTGTGACGGGCGCCACGCGATCTCTGCACAGCTTGGGGACAAGCATGTGGACAGGGCCCGCTATCGGTGGAAGCCGGCGACCGCTCCGCGCGCTGTCCACACCCGGCCACAGCTTGTCGGGGGTCCGGTCCACAGTGCGGTCACACACCGACACCCTTGCCGACCTGCGACGACAGCCGATGTCCACAGGGCTGCACGTCCCGACCACGACGACTCCTTCTCTCTCCTCCGACAATCCTGATGGGAGTGACGGGGGTCCGACCTGTGGACGTCGCACCATCGGGCACACTGGCCCGCCCGCACGTCCCGTCTTGTCGAGCAGCACTCCCGAGAGGCACTAACCGATGGATTTGAGGGTCGAGCGCGACGCTCTGGCAGACGCGGTCGTATGGACTGCGCGCTCGCTGCCTGCCCGCCCGCCGATGCAGGTGCTGCTGGGTCTCCTCCTGGAAGCCGATGACCGTGGGCTGTCGGTGTCGGGATTCGACTACGAGGTCAGCTCCCGGGTCACGGTCGATGCCACGACGGCCGAGACCGGTCGGGTGCTCGTTCCCGGTCGCCTGCTGTCGGACATCGTGCGGGCCCTGCCGGCCCAGCCGGTCGACTTGCGACTGGAAGGCAACCGGGTCGTCCTGACCTGCGGTGCGTCCCGCTTCACCCTCCCGACCCTGCCGGTCGAGGACTACCCGGCGCTGCCGTCGATGCCGAGCACGGCCGGGTCCCTGGACTCGGACTTGTTCGCCGACGCTGTCGCCCAGGTGGCGCTGGCGGCCGGCAGGGACGACACCCTGCCCGTGCTCACCGGCGTGCGGATCGAGATCGAGGGCGAGGAGATCACCCTCGCTGCCACTGACCGCTACCGCCTGGCGGTCCGCACCCTGCCGTGGCGACCGGAGCAGCCCGGGATGTCGGCGACGGCGCTGGTTCCGGCCCGCACGCTCGCGGAGACTGCCAAGGCGCTGACCACCGGCCCGGAAGTCCTGCTCGCGCTCTCGACGGCGGGCACCGGGGCCGGCGAGGGCATGATCGGTTTCGAGGGTGGCGGCAAGAGCACGACGTCGCGCCTGCTCGAGGGCGAGTTCCCGAAGTACCGGTCGTTGCTGCCGTCGGAGAGCTCGGCGAGGGCAGAGGTGACGACGTTGCCGTTCGTCGAGGCGGTCAAGCGGGTCGCGCTGGTGGCCCCGCGCCACGCCCCGGTGGGGTTGTCCTTAGGCGCGGGCGGCGTGGTGGTCGAGGCCGGCGGCGCCGCCGCCGCGCAGGCTTACGCGCGGCTCGAGTGCGGCTGGGAGGGCACGGCCAGCAGTGAGCCGTTCTCGATCGCCTTCAACCCCCAGTACCTGCTCGATGGGCTGTCTGCGGTCGGTTCTGACGCGACGACGCTGTCGTTCACCGGCCCCACTCGGCCGGCGGTGCTGACCGGTAAGCGGGAGGCCGAGTCCGGGGTGGCGGACTACCGCTACCTGCTGATGCCGGTGCGCTTGTCGGGCTGAGCTCCCGCTCACCGCATCGGGATCCGACCCACGACCAACAGGAGCAGGCAGATGGGCACGATCGGGATGGTCGGCCTGGGGCGCATGGGCGGCAACATGGCCGAGCGACTGCGCCGGGGTGGTCACACCGTGCTCGGCTACGACCGCGACGCCGGCGCGCGTGACGTCGACTCGCTCGCCGCGTTGGTCGAGGCGCTGCCGCAGCCCCGCATCGTCTGGGTCATGGTCCCGGCCGGCGAGCCGACGTACGAGACGGTCGACGCGCTCGGGGCGCTGTTGGAGGCGGGTGACGTCGTCGTCGATGGCGGTAACTCGCGCTACACCGACGACCAGCGACACGCGATCACCCTGGCGGAGCAGGGAATCGGCTTCGTCGACTGCGGGGTGAGCGGCGGCGTGTGGGGTCTGACCGAGGGCTATGCGCTGATGTGCGGCGGAGCGGCAGAGCACGTTGCTCTGGTCAAGCCCTTCTTCGATGTGCTCAAGCCGGCCGGCGACTCCGGCTACGTCCACGCCGGCCAGGTCGGCGCCGGGCACTTCGCGAAGATGGTCCACAACGGCATCGAATACGGCCTCATGCAGGCCTACGCCGAGGGCTGGGAGCTCATGACGGCGACCGACGTCGTCACCGACGTCCCGGCGGTGGTGAAGAGCTGGCAGCAGGGCACCGTCATCCGGTCCTGGTTGCTCGACCTCATGGTCAACGCCCTCGACGCCGACGCTGATCTGTCGCAGCTCAAGGGCTATGCCGCCGACTCGGGGGAGGGCCGGTGGACGGTGCAGGCCGCGGTCGACCACGCGGTGCCGCTGCCCGTCATCACCGCGGCTCTCTACGCCCGGTTCGCCTCGCGCCAAGACGACTCGCCGGCGATGAAGGTCGTCGCGGCGTTGCGCAACCAGTTCGGCGGTCACGCCGTGAGCACGGCCGGCGATGCCCCGGTCGGTTCCCCTGAGATGGGGGCTGACTCGCCGGGTGCTGACGCTGGCTCCCCCACCGGCGGCGCCAACGACCCGGCCGACAGCCTCGGGCGCGGGACCGCAGGCACGCACCCCGACGTGACGACCCCCGAGACCGCGTGATCCGGTGAGGGTGTCGGCGCTGTCGCTGACCGACTACCGCTCATGGTCGCAGCTGGAGTTGGAGCTGGGCCCGGGCGGCACCGCTCTGGTCGGCGCCAACGGCCAGGGAAAGACCAATATCGCCGAAGCACTTTTGTACGTCGCAACGCTCGGCTCCCACCGCGTGGCGACTGATGCGCCACTGGTCCGTGCCGGAGCCGAGCGTGCTGTCGTACGGGCCCGGGTGGAGCGCGACGGTCGCCAGACGCTGGTGGAGCTGGAGATCAACCCCGGCAAGGCCAACCGGGCCCGCGTCAACCGGTCGCCGGTGCCGCGCCCGCGTGAGGTGCTCGGCCTGCTGCGCACGGTGCTGTTCGCGCCGGAGGACCTCGCCTTGGTGCGCGGCGACCCGTCCGAGCGCCGGCGTTTCCTCGACGACCTGCTCGTCGCGCGCGCCCCCCGGCTGGCCGGCGTCCGCGCCGACTT
>JBKKBU010000352.1:0-4279 GCA_046713755.1 Mycobacteriales bacterium | reverse complement strand
ACCCCGACCTCACCGTGGCTGCCCTCGACCGGTGGCGCGACCGGCTGCGCCTGGCAAAACAGCGCCGCGAGCGGGTGCTGTTCGCCACCGGCCACCCCACCGGGGTGCTCAGCCTGCACCTCGCCGTCGCCCAGGACCTCGCCGCCGCGGGCTGCGAGGTCCTCGATCCCGCGCTCGACTGGCGCTGGCCGTGGCCGGAGCCCAACGCGTGGGCACGCGGGCGGCAGCGCAACGTCCGCTCGCTGCACGGCGTGCACATCCTGGCCAGCGGCGGCGAGCTCCTGCACACCCACGCCCCCGAGCCGATGCGCGCGGTCCTGCGCGCCCTCGACAGCCCGCCCGACCTGGTCGTCGCCGATCACGGCTGGGCCGGCGAGGCCGCCTCCCAGGGCATCGAGACGCTCGCGCTCGCCGACTGCAACGACCCGGCGCTGTTCGTCGCCGAGGCCGACGGGGCGCCACTCATCACCGTCCCGCTCGACGACAACGTCGCGCCGCGCCTCTACCGGCCCCTGTGGGAGCACCTGCAGACCTGAGGAGTACGCCGGGACCGAGCGCGCATCCGTCGTACCAGGGGACTGGGCCAAACGGGCGACTAGCCGATACCACACCAGCCCCGATAGTCTCAGGAGGCACGTGCGTGTCGGAAGCAGCCGGTGGGGAAGCCGGCGGCCGCGACGCGTGCCGAGAGCGGTGTCGCATGACCAGCAACCTGTCGAGCTTCGATGATGTGCGCTTCCTGACCGTCGCCGAGGTGGCCACCGTCATGCGCGTGTCGAAGATGACGGTCTACCGGCTCGTCCACTCCGGCGAGCTCCAGGCCGTGCGGGTCGGGCGGTCCTTCCGGGTCCCCGAGCGCGCCGTGCACGACTACCTGCAAGGGGCCTTCACCGAAGCCGGGTGAGGAGCCTGATGAGGCCAGTTCCCGCAGCGGCTAGGCTGACTGCTTCCGACCGACCAGACAGAGCGAAGGTTTTGACGTGGGTTCCGTCATCAAGAAGCGCCGCAAGCGGATGGCCAAGAAGAAGCACCGCAAGCTGCTGAAGAAGACCCGCGTCCAGCGTCGTAACAAGAAGTAGGACCGCTAGCCTCGCGGGCGCGGCCCCGCAACGGCGCGGGACCGGATCGCCGGGAGCGCGCTGTGTGGTTGACCTTCCTGTCGGACTACGGCTTCGAGGACGCGTTCCTCGGTGTGTGCAAGGGCGTCATCGCCCGGACCGCGCCTGACATCAAGGTCATCGACGTCCTGCACCTGGTGACACCGCAGGACGTGGAGCAGGGCGCTGCGACGCTCGCCGCTGCCGTGCCCTACCTGCCGTCGCCGGCTGTGCACCTGGCCCTGGTCGACCCGTTCCGGGCCACCCCGACCCGGGGCATCGCCGTGCGCACTGCCGACGGCTCGACCTTCGTCAGTCCCGACAACGGGCTGACCAGCCAGGCCTGGGACATCGTCGGCGGCGCCGTCCAGGCCCACCTCATCGACAACGCCGAGCTGTGGCTGCCCGCGCCGGCCCGCACCTTCCGGGGCCGCGACGTCTTCTCCCCGGTGGCAGCCCGACTCGCCAGCGGCACCCCCATCGAGCAGGTCGGGACCCCGGTGCCCGTCGAGCAGCTCGAGCGCCTGCTCACCCGCTTGCCTGAGGTGGACGACGACCACGTGCACGCCGAGGTCGTGACCGTCGACCACTTCGGCAACCTCACCCTCAACCTGCAGCGCGCCGACCTCGAGGCCGCCGGCATCAACCTCGGCGACGAGGTCGAGCTGCGGGTGTCCGGCAAGACCCGCATCGTGCCGTTCCTGCTCACCTACGGCGAGGTCGGGATCGGGCGGCTCGCGGTCTGCGAGGACTCCTTCCGGACCATCACCATCGCGGTCAACCAGGGCAGCGCGGGCGACGTCCTGCGGGCGCGCCGCGCCGAGCCGCTGGTGATCTCGCGGGTTCCTCAGGTCGCGCGCGGCTGAAGCGCTGCGGGCGCGGCTGAGACCCGGCTCACGTCCCGCTAGGCCGTTCGGCGCACTAGCATCGGCACCTTCCGAGGAGGTGTCGCATGTCCGATCCGCGCTCTGCCTCCGCTCCGCGGATTGTCCTCGTGACCGGCGTGAGCCGCTACCTCGGCGCCCGCCTCGCGGGAGCGCTGGCTGCGGAGCCCTCGATCGAGCGCGTGATCGGGGTCGACACGGTCGCGCCTCGACCCGAGGTGCTGACGACCCTCGGTCGCACCGAGTTCGTCCGGGCCGACATCCGCAACCCGCTCATCGCGAAGGTCATCGCGCAGGCCGCCGTCGACACCGTCGTACACCTCAACGTCATCGCCACGCCGCTGGGAGCCGGCGGCCGGACGGCGATGAAGGAGATCAACGTCATCGGCACGATGCAGCTGCTGGCGGCGTGCCAGAAGGCGCCGTCCATGCGCAAGCTCGTCGTGAAGTCGACGACCGCCATCTACGGGTCGAGCCCCCGCGACCCCGCGCTGTTCACCGAAGACGTCGAGCCGCGGGCGCTGCCCAAGGCCGGCTATGCCAAGGACGCCGTCGAGGTCGAGGGCTACGTCCGCGGCTTCGGTCGCCGCCGGCCCGACGTCGCGCTGTCGCTGCTGCGCTTCACCAACTTCATCGGCCCGGCGATCGACACCCCCCTGACGCGCTACTTCTCGCTGCCCGTTGTCCCGACCGTGCTGGGCTTCGACCCGCGGATCCAGCTCTGCCACGAGGACGACGGCATCGAGGTGCTCCGCCGGATGACCATGGAGGACCACCCGGGCATCTACAACGTCGGCGGCCCTGGCGTGCTCCTGCTCTCCCAGGCCATCCGTCGCACCGGTCGACCGTCGGTCCCGGTGCCGTCGCCGGCGGTCTCGTTCGTCGCGCAGACCTTCCGCCGGTTCGGCCTGGTCGACTTCAGCCCGGAGCAGATGCGCTACCTCGAGCACGGCCGGGTGGCCGACGTCTCGCGACTGACCAAGGAGCTCGGCTGGTCGCCGCGCCGCACCGTCGACGCCTTCGACGACTACGTGACGGCGCGGGCCCCCGGCCGGCTGCTCCGCCCCGAGACCGCCAGCTACGTCGAGCAGCGCATCCTCGAGCTCGTCACCCGAAGCAAGGAGACAGTCGGTGCCTGAGGCCGGCCGGCACGCCAAGGTCATCCCGCTCGCCCCGCGCAGCACCCGGCGGGAGTCGGCGCTGGCGAGCGAGCTCGCGGCCGAGCTGACCGCGGAGCTCGCGGCCGGCAGCCCGCCGCCGGTCGCCGAGCCCACCGGCTCCGACTGGGAGCGCAAGCTGGCTGGGGGGCTTGCCTTTCTACGCCGACGACTGACCGGCGACTACGAGGTCGACGACTTCGGCTTCGACGCCGACCTCACCGAGCACCTGCTGCTGCCACCGCTGCGGCCGCTCTACGACAAGTGGTTCCGGGTCGAGACCCGCGGCCTCGACAACGTCCCGGACAGCGGCGGCGCGCTGGTCGTCGCCAACCACTCCGGCACGGTCGCCCTCGACAGCCTCATGACCTCGCTCGCGCTGCTCGACCACCACCCGGCCCACCGGCACCTGCGGATGCTGGCGGCCGATCTCGTCTTCAAGCTCCCCGTGCTGGCCCCGATCGCGCGCAAGTCCGGCAACACGCTGGCCTGCAACGCCGATGCCGAGCGGCTGCTGACCGCCGGTGAGCTGGTCGGGGTCTGGCCGGAGGGCTTCAAGGGCGTCGGAAAGCCGTTCTCCGAGCGCTACAAGCTGCAGCGCTTCGGTCGTGGCGGCTTCGTCTCGGCCGCGCTGCGCACCGGCGTACCGATCATCCCGTGCTCCATCGTGGGTGCCGAGGAGATCTACCCGATGGTGGCCAACGCCAAGGTGCTCGCGCGCCTGCTCGGCCTGCCCTACTTCCCCATCACCCCCACCTTCCCGCTGCTCGGCCCGCTCGGCGTCATCCCGCTGCCGTCGAAGTGGATCATCGAGTTCGGTGAGCCGATCGAGACCGCCCACCTTGGGGGCGCGGCCGCCGCCGAGGACCCGATGCTGGTCTTCAACCTCACCGACCAGGTGCGCGAGACCATCCAGTCCACGCTCTACACGCTGCTCATGCAGCGCCGCTCGGTCTTCTTCTAAAACCACCTCGTACGCCGACGCGGCCGGTCGCTCCGAGCGAGCTCTGCCCTGTCGTACGCGCTCCTGCTAGCGGCGGGTGGCGGTCCGCAGCGTGGCCTGCAGCAGCGCGGCGGCGGCGGCGCCGTGACCGTGACCGGCATGCCGGCGGCGCAGTGCGAGCCCGGCGACCACCCCGCC
>JBKKBU010000351.1:0-2879 GCA_046713755.1 Mycobacteriales bacterium | reverse complement strand
AGGCAGAGCTCGCCCCGTTGGCCCGCACCACCCGCACTGCGCCGGTCGACGACGGCGCGACGGTGCGCAGCGCCGGCCGCTGGCTCGGCAACCTGGTCGTCCTGCTCGTCGTGGCCGCCTTCCTCGGCTTGGCCGTCGGACCGCACACCGGGGCCTACCGGACGACGACGATGCTGACCGGCTCGATGCGGCCGCTCTACCCGCCCGGCTCGGTCCTGCTCATCACGCCGCAACCGGCGAGCGAGCTGGCGCCGGGGCAGGTCATCACCTTCAACGCGCCGATCGAGGACAAGCGGGTCGTGACGCACCGGGTGGTGTCGGTCGACCACAGCGGTCCGCGTCCGGTCATGGTGACCAAGGGCGATGCCAACAACGGCAACGACCCGTGGGAGGCCACGGTGTCGGGCGACACGGTCTGGCGCGTGCAGGGCGCCGTCCCCTATCTCGGCCGTGCCATCCAGGAGCTTCGGCGCCCCCAGGTCCAGCTCGTGCTCACCCGCGGCCTGCCCGTGCTGTTGCTGCTGAGCCTGCTCGTGTCGGTCTGGCGTCCGGAGCGGAAGCCGTGACCAGGCGCCTGCGTCGGGTCGTGGTGGCCACGGCGGTGGCCGTCGTCGTGGGCGGGCAAGCCGCTACCGCCAGCTGGCAAGACACGACCTCCGCGTCGATGCCGATCGCCAGCGGATCCCTCACGGCTGCGACCGGTCTGAGCGCTACCGCCGGCTGCGTCACCGCCATCGCGAACGTCACGCTGGGCTGGACGGCCACCACGTCCCCGAACGCCACCGGCTACCGCATCTTCCGGCGCACCGACCTGGGTGGCTACCTCCAGATCGCCACGGTCGCCGGCCGCACCTCGAACAGCTACGTCGACACCCCGGTGGGTCTGCTCGTCAACCACACCTACTACGTCCAGGCGTACGTCGGCGCTTGGACGGCCGACTCCGGTACTGCCGCGGTCACGACTCTCCCTGTCTGCGTCTGAGTCGGCCCCCGCCCGGACAGCACGAAGCCCGGGTCCCCATCAGGGACCCGGGCCTCAGCCGTCGTGCGAGTAGACCGCCGCAGCGATCCCCAGGGAACTGCTAGTTGCCGGCCTTGGTGACGGCGTCAGCGACGTCCTGGAACTTCTCCTTGAGCGAGCCACCGAGCAGCGTCACCGCGGTGATGATCACGGCGGCGATGAGGGCGACCATGAGGCCGTACTCGACGGCCGTGGCGCCCCGGTCGGAGCGGGCGTGCATGGCCGCGCGGCGGTCGGCGAGCGAGGCGCCGACGGCGTCGACGCGGTCCGACGTGAGGATCTGCAGGGTGACGAGGAACTTGAGCACTGGTTCTCCTTCTACGGTGTTGTCGGACCGGGCCGGCACGACGGCTGTGTCATGGAACAGGATCGGGATGCGTTGGGGGCGAGTGCATGGCCCGTTCGGTCTAGTGCGTGTCGGTTCTGTCCGACTCTGACAACGAGCCTGGTGGTCGAAGGTGACGCAGGCAGGCAGCCGGAGAGGCACACAGGGTCACGGGCGCCTCACAGGACGGTACGCGCGATCTCGATGGCACCGGGCCCGATCGTGACCACGAACAGCGCCGGGAAGATCCCCAGGACGACCGGGAACAAGATCTTCACGGGGGTTTTGGCGGCCTGCTCCTTGGCGCGCTGGCGCCGCTTGAGCCGCACCTGTGCGGCCTGCGTCTTCAGCACGTCGGCCAGCGCGATGCCCATCTGGTCGGACTGCACCAGGGCCACCACGAACGACGACAGCTCCGGCACGTTGGTGCGGTCGCGCAGCGCCGCGAGCGCGTCCCGGCGGGGTACGCCGAGCTCGATCTCGCGCAGCAGCCGGGTCAGCTCGCCTGACAGCGGTCCGATGGAGTTGTCGACGACGACCTCGATGGCCTGCTCGAAGCCCAGGCCGGCCTCGACGGTGAGGGCCAGCAGGTCGAGCGCCTCGGGCAGCGCCTTGGCGATCTGGTTCTGCCGCTCGTTGGCGCGTGAGGACAGGATCAGGTCGGGGATGAACGACGCCGCGACGGCGAAGCCGATCGCCCACAGCGGCAGCGGCACCGCGCCGGGCGCACCCAGCAGACCGAACAGCCCACCGGCGACAAAACCGGCGGCCTTGTAGCCGAGCAGCTTCTCGACCGTGAACGAGCCCTCGAGGCCGGCCCACACGATCCGACTGCGGGACAGCTGGATCCGGCGGACCGGCGAGACCCGACGGATCACCGAGCCGCCGGCGGCCAGCAGCGGCTCCAGCGAGCGGTAGACGACCCCCGGGCGCGGCACCGAGTCCGGGTCCGGCAGGGTGGCGTTGCCCAGCGCGATGTCGACGTCGTCGGGCTGGGCGACGACGGAGAGCCGCTGCTGGGCGAGGCCGAAGGCGAGCAGCCCGAGCCCGACGGTGACGAGTAGAAGTGGCAGCAGCACGTCAGACCTCGATCTTGATGATTTTGGCCATGAAGAAGAACGAGATGAGCATCAAAATCCCGGCCCCCACGAGCATCACGATGCCGGGCAGCGTGGTGTAGAGCGGCTCGAGGTAGTCCGGGTTGGTGATCGAGATGAAGCCCGCGATCGCGAACGGCAGACCGCCCAGGATGTAGGCCGACAAGCGCCCCTCCGCGGTCAGTGCCCTGACCTCGCGGCGCAGCTCGGCCCGGCCGCGCATGAAGTCGGCCACGATGCCGAGCACCTCGGCGAGCTTGCCGCCGGTGCGCTGCTGCACCGAGATCGCCTGGACCGTGTAGAGCAGGTCGCGTGAGTCGAGCCGGGCTGCCATGTCGACGAGCCCGTCGATCAAGGTGGCGCCGAGGCGGGTCGCGGTGAGGACCCGCGCGAACTCCGACGCAGCCGGGTCGGGCGCCTCGGCGATGACCAGCTC
>JBKKBU010000350.1:0-6022 GCA_046713755.1 Mycobacteriales bacterium | reverse complement strand
GGCCGGGACCGGTCTGCAAGAGCTCCTCGACGCCAACCTGCTCACCGCCGACGCGGCTCTGGAGCTGTTCGCCGACGCCTCCGTCGACGCGCAGGGCGTCGCCATCGAGGCCCGGCTCGACAAGGGCCGCGGCCCGGTCGCGACGGTCCTCGTCCAGCGCGGCACCTTGCGGGTCGGCGACTCCATCGTCGCCGGCGACGCCTTCGGGCGCGTCCGAGCCATGCTCAACGAGCGTGGCGAGAACGTCTCCGAGGCAGGCCCGGCCCAGCCGGTCCAGGTGCTCGGCTTCACCTCCGTCCCCGGAGCCGGCGACAACTTCCTCGTCGTCGGCGAGGACCGGATGGCCCGGCAGATCGCCGAGCAGCGGCAGGCGCGCGAGCGCAATGCCGCTCTCGCCGGTGCCCGTGGCCGCATGACCCTCGAGGACGTCTTCGCCAAGATCGAGCAGGGCAAGGTCACCCAGCTCAACCTGATCCTCAAGGGCGACGTGTCCGGCTCGGTCGAGGCGGTCGAGGACGCGTTGCTCAAGATCGATGTCGGCGAGGAGGTGTCGCTGCGCATCATCGGGCGCGGCGTCGGTGCCATCACCGAGAACGACATCAACCTGGCCCGGGCGTCCGACGCGGTCATCCTCGGCTTCAACGTCCGGCCGGAGGGCAATGCCCGCGAGCTGGCCGAGCGCGAGCACGTCGACATCCGCTACTACTCGGTCATCTACGCGGCGATCGAGGACATCGAGGCGGCCCTCAAGGGGATGCTCAAGCCGATCTTCGAGGAGGCTCAGCTCGGCACCGCCGAGGTGCGCGAGGTGTTCCGCCCAGCAAGTTCGGCAACATCGCCGGTTGCATCGTGCGGAGCGGGACGATCGTCCGCAACAGCTCTGCACGGCTCGTCCGGGACGGCGTCGTTGTCGCGGACAACCTGCGGGTCGAGTCGCTCAAGCGGTTCAAGGACGACGCGACCGAGGTCCGCGAGGGCTACGAGTGCGGTATCGGTCTCGGGTCGTTCAACGACATCAAGAGCGAGGACGTCATCGAGACCTTCGAGCAGCGCGAGAAGCCCCGCGCCTAGCCCCCACCACCCCCTGCCGAGATGAGGGCAGTGCCCCGCTTGCTGACCAGCAAGCGGGGCGCACCCCTCATGTCGACGGAGTGGTGCGGGGCGCGAGGTAGGTGTGTGCGGGGGGCAGGGCTGAGCAGGAGGAGGTGGTCGGCGTGTGGGTCGGTGCGCTGACGCTGGACCTGCTGCTCGGTGATGTGCACTCGCTCAAGGAGAAGCGCTCGCTGGTGCGACCTGTGGTCGCCGAGCTCAAGCGCAAGCACGACGTCTCGGCCTCGGAAGCCGGCGCGCTGGATCTGCACCGGCGGGCCGTCATCGGGGTCGCGGTCTGCGGGGCCGACGCGGCGCATGTCCGCGAGGTGCTCGATGCGTGCGAGAGGCTCGTGGCCGCCCGGCCCGAGCTGGAGGTGCTGTCCGCGCGACAGCGCCTGTTCGGAGAGGACGACGACTGATGGTGGACAGCCATGGTTGACGTTGCGCGGGCCCGCAAGCTCGCGGTGCGGATCCGAGAGATCGTCGCCTCGACGCTCGAGCTGCAGGTCAAGGACCCGCGGCTCGGCATGGTGACGATCACCGACGCCAAGGTCACCCCTGACCTGCGCGAGGCGACCCTCTACTACACCGTCTTCGGGGACGACACGGCCCGGCAGGAGTCGGCGATGGCGCTGGAGAGCGCCAAGGGCGTGCTCCGGTCCACCGTCGGCAAGCAGACCGGTGTCCGCTACACGCCGTCGCTGACCTTCATCGCCGATGTGGTGCCGGAGACCGCCGGCCGGATCGAGGACCTGCTGGCGCAGGCCAGGGCCGAAGACGCCCGGGTGCAGGAGATCGCCGCCGGGGCGCAGCCGGCCGGCGACCCTGACCCGTACAAGGCCCCCCGCGCCCTCGACGACGACTCCGACGACTCCGACGACGAGGCCGGGTGACCCTCACCGACCTCGACTGGGCAGCCGCCACGGCGCTGGTCAACGCAGCCGAACAGGTCGTCCTGGCCTGCCACGTCGGCCCCGATGGCGACGCCCTCGGATCGATGCTCGGCTTCGGCGTGGCGCTGCGCGACCGCGGCACTCCCGTCGTGGCGTCGTTCGGCAGCGAACCCTTCGAGGTCCCACGGGTCTACGCGTGCATGCCCGGCCAGGACCTGCTCGTCCACCCTGCCGCGCTGCCCGAGGCGCCTGCGCTGCTCATCACCTTCGACACCGGTAGTGCCGACCGGCTGGGCAGCCTGGCGCGACTGGTCGACAGCGCGGCAGCCGTCCTCGTCGTGGACCACCACGCCAGTGGGGCGCCCTACGGCACGCACCGCCTCGTCGACCCGGCGGCGGCCGCCACGGCGGTCCTGGTGGCCGAGCTCGTCGACCGGTTGGGCCTGCCGCTCACCGCCGACGTCGCGGCACCGCTCTACACCGGTCTGGTCACCGACACCGGCTCGTTCAAGTACGCCGCGACCAGCCCCGAGGTGCATGCGCTGGCCGGCCGACTGCTCGCCACCGGCATCCGGCACGACCTCATCAGCCGCGCCATCTGGGACACCCAGCCGTTCGGCTACGTCCAGCTGCTGGGTGCGGTGGCATCCCGCGCAACCCTCGACCCGGCAGCTGTTGGTGGGCTCGGTCTGGTGTGGACCAGTGTCACGGCCGCGGACCTGTCCGTGCACGGCCTGGGTCTGGCCGACGTGGAAGGCGTCATCGACGTCATCCGCACGGCGCAGGAGGCGGAAGTCGCGCTCGTGGTCAAGCAGGAGCCCGAGGGCAGCGTGTGGCGCATCTCCACGCGGTCGAAGGGCCGCATCGACGTCGGCGCCGTCTGCGCCGGGCTGGGTGGTGGCGGTCATCGCTACGCAGCAGGCTTCACGGCGTACGACGGGGTGGAGGCGGCGGTCCGACTGCTGACCGACCGGTTGTCGGTCGCTCCCCACCTGCCGGCCTGACATGGCGGCTCCCGACGGGCTGCTCGTCGTCGACAAACCGGCGGGCTGGACGAGCCACGACGTGGTCGGTCGGGTCCGTCGGCTCGCCGAGACCCGCAAGGTCGGTCATGCGGGGACGCTCGATCCGATGGCGACCGGGGTCCTCGTGCTCGGCATCGGTCGCGCGACCCGGCTGCTCGGTCACCTGTCGCTGACCGACAAGGACTACACCGCGACGATCCGGCTCGGGCAGTCGACGGTCACCGACGACGCCGAGGGCGACGTCGTCGAGGAGCGCGACGCAGGCGGGGTCACGGACGAGCAGATCGACGCGGCGATCGCCGCGCTCACCGGCGACATCGAGCAGGTGCCCTCGTCGGTGTCGGCGGTGAAGGTCGACGGGGTCCGTTCCTACGCCCGGGTCCGCTCGGGTGAGGAAGTGGCCCTGAAGCCGAGGCCCGTGACTGTGGCGCGCTTCGAGGTGGTGGAGCGCAGGGGCGCGGATCTCGACGTCGAGGTGACCTGCACGAGCGGGACCTACGTCCGGGCGCTCGCCCGCGACCTCGGAAGGGCCCTCGAGGTCGGCGGTCACCTGACTGCTCTGCGGCGCACCAGGGTCGGACCGTTCGACCTGACCCGCAGCCAGACGCTCGAGCAGGCGGGGGAGTCCCTGGCCGTCGTACTCCTGGACGAGGCGGTCGCGGCCACCTTCGCGCGCCGGGACCTCACTGCCGAGGAGGCCGTCGCGCTGTCGTACGGCAAGCGGCTGGAGCCCAGTGGGCACGTCGGGACCATCGGGGCCTTCGACGGCGACGGCCACTGCATCGCCCTGCTGGAGGACCGCGACGACGCGGCCCGGCCGGTGGTCGTCTTCCGGCCCGCCTGATGTCTGGCAGGCTGCCGTGGTGATGCGGTGGCGAGGTCTCGAGCAGGTCCCCGGCAGCTGGGGTCGCTGCGTGGTCACCATCGGGGTCTTCGACGGCGTGCACTACGGGCACCAGCGGATCATCGCGCGCGCTGTCGAGCGGGCGCGGGAGCTCGGCGTGCCGTCGGTCGTCATGACCTTCGACCCGCACCCGAGCGAAGTCATCCGGCCGGGCACCCACCCGGCGGTGCTCACCAGCCAGCGCTACCGGGCCGACCTCGTCGAGGCGTGCGGGGCAGATGTGGTGCTGGTCGTGCCGTTCACGGCCCACTTCGCCAAGCAGTCACCCGCGGAGTTCGTGCACGAGGTGCTCGTCGAGCGCCTGCACGTCAAGAGCGTCGTGGTCGGGCGCAACTTCCGCTACGGCCACAAGGTTGCCGGCGACATCGACTCCCTCACCCAGGACGGCCGCCGCTTCGGCTTCAACGTCGAGGCCGTCGAGCTGGAGGGCACCGACGAGACGACGTGGTCGTCGACGTACGTCCGGACCTGCGTTGCGGCCGGCGACATCGCCTCGGCGAACGCCGCTCTCGGCCGGGAGCACCGGGTCGAGGGCGTTGTCGTGCGCGGCGACCAGCGGGGTCGCGAGCTGGGCTACCCGACGGCCAACCTCGAGCCGACGGCGTTCTCTGCCGTCCCGGCCGACGGCATCTACGCCGGCCGGCTGGTCCGCCGCGGCGAGCAGCTCCCGGCGGCCATCTCGATCGGCACCAACCCGACCTTCGCCGGCACCCAGCGCCGGGTGGAGGCCTACGTCCTCGACTTCGACGGTGACCTCTATGGCGAGCACGTCGCGCTGACCTTCACCGCTCGACTGCGAGACACCATCCGGTTCGACACGCTCGAGCCGCTCATCGCACAGATGGCGCAGGACGTGGAGCGCACGCGTGAGGTCGTTCACCCGATCGGGTGAGTGGGTGCGGGCGCAGGCCGTCGATGCACTCCGGGAGAGGGGGCCGCCGTGCCTACGATCCTGGTCGTCGATGACGATCCCGTCATCCGCGCGCTCGTCCACGATGTCCTCACCCTCGAGGGCTACGACGTGCGCACCGCGGAGGACGGCTATGCCGGCTTGCGCTCCATCGACGCAGAACGTCCCGACTGCGTGATCCTCGACGTGATGATGCCGGGGCTCGACGGGCACACCGTCCTGCAGCGCATCCGGGCGGCTGACGGTGGCCCGCACCTCCCGGTGGTCATGTTGACCGCTGCCGCGGACGACACGCACGCCTGGCAGGCCTGGACCGAGGGCGTCGACTACTTCCTCGGCAAGCCCTTCGACGCCGAGAAGCTGGTGCGCTACCTCCACTACCTCTTCCACGGCGAGGCCGCCCCGTCCGAAGAGTCCGTCGCGGTCTGACCGCTCGCCGAGCACACCGGGCCGGGCGCGCGCGCTGCTAGGCTGGGTACACGCCGGTGGACCCGGCGGTGCGTCCGACTGCCCAGGTGCCGAAGACCCTGGGCGCGCACAGCCGAACCGGAGGAATGCCCGTGGCACTCGACACCGCCACCAAGGCCGCGATCATGGCGGAGCACGCCACCGTGGCCAACGACACCGGTTCGCCGGAGGTCCAGGTCGCCATGCTCACCAAGCGCATCGCGGACCTGACCGAGCACCTGAAGTTCCACAAGCACGACCACCACACTCGTCGTGGCCTGCTGGGCCTCGTCGGCCGTCGGCGCCGACTTCTCAAGTACCTCGAGAAGACCGACATCTCGCGCTACCGCGCTCTCATCGAGAAGCTCGGTTTGCGCCGCTAGATCGCACGAAGGGGAGTGCCCATCCGGGCGCTCCCCTCTCGTCGTCGAGGGACCACCTCGCGACACCCACCCCGCTGTGCGGGACGGACCGGACCCGGTCCTCGGGAGTGGCCGCCGGACATTCGCTCCGGCCGCCTCCACTGAAGACCGGCTCTGCCTCCTCCTCGCGCGGCACGCAGTGAAGAGGAGAGCCCGTTGGAGGGCGAGAGCAACATCTACGGCAGCGAGTTCGCAGAAGCCGTCATCAACAACCCCGGGGGCGCGACGCGCACCCTTCGCTTCGAGACCGGCCGGCTGGCCAAGCAGGCCGCCGGCTCGGTGACCATCTACCAGGGCGACACCCTGGTGCTGTCCGCCACGACCGCGTC
>JBKKBU010000349.1:0-6010 GCA_046713755.1 Mycobacteriales bacterium | reverse complement strand
GCCAGGGCGGCACCCTCAACCACCTCGGCGTCGAGGTCGAGTCGAGCGAGCAGGTCCACGGCGAGATCGCGCGACTGAAGGACGCCGGCCTGTTCAGTGCCGAGGAGATCGGCCAGACCTGTTGCTTCGCCACCCAGGACAAGGTCTGGGCCACCGCTCCCGACGGCGAGAAGTGGGAGGTCTACACCGTCCTGGCCGACAGCGAGACCTTCGCAGTCGGCCCCAGCGCCGGTGTCGAGGACACCTGTTGCGGCGACCAGGAACCCGCGACCGCCTGCTGCTGATCCCTCCCCACGAATGTCGACCGGCTCAGCCGCGGGTGAAGCTCACGTCGGTGCCGGCGCGGGCGAAGCCGAGCCGCTCGTAGACCCGGATCGCGTTGGTGTTGTCCTCGTCGACGTAGAGCATCGCCTCGGGCAGGCCGCGATCTGCCAGGTGCTGCAGTCCGACCAGGGTGAGCCACGGGCCGAGCCCCGCGCCCTGCTCGGACGGGTCGACCCCGACGACGTAGACCTCGCCGACGGCGTCATGCGCGTGGCCGCCCTGGAGGGTGCCGCCGTGGACCTTGGTCCAGTGGAACCCGACCAGCCGGTCACCGCGACAGGCCAGGAAGACGCCGGCCGGGTCGAACCACGGCTCAGCCTCTCGGAGCTCCACGTCCTGCACGGTCCATGACCCCTGGTCCGGGTGATCGGCGAAGGCGCGCGCGTTGACCTCCACCCAGGCCGCCTCGTCCTGCCCGACGACAAAAGGACGCAGTACGACGCCTTCGGGGGTGGCTGAAGCGGCGAGCGGCTCCGAGAGCGATCGCCGCATCTGCCACAGCACGCGGGCCCGCTCGAAGCCCTGGGACGCGGCCAGGGCAGCGGCTGCCGGCCGGTCGCCGTGGGCCCACAGCCGCAGCCGACCGTCAGGCGATTCCACCAGCAGCGCGGTCACCAGCGCCCGGCCCACGCCGCGCTGCCGGGCCGCCGGGTGGACCGCGAGCTCCGCCGACGATCCGGCGACGGCATCGGTCACGTCCAGGTGGGCGTAGCCCAGCAGCGTCGGGCCATCCTCGACCAGCAGGTGCCGTACGTCGGTGTCGCCACCGACCGGCAGGTGCAGCAAGACGTGGTCGGACAGCGGCGGGTCGCCGTCAGCGGCCGTGACCTCCTCGACGAGGGTCCGCACCCGAGCCACGTCGGCCGCGTCGAGACGACGTGAGACTCGCGGGGTCTGGGGCACAGCGGAACGGTACCTACCGGCGCAGGTCGGGCTCCAGGCGAGCGACTGTTCACTCGGCGTACATGCCCCCGTCGATCACGGGCCGTTGCTCAGTCGTCCCTCGCACTCAGTCTCGACAGCAGAGGAGAGCGTCCCTGCCCGCCGGCTGGTCGCCGCACACCTGCTGAGGGGGATTTTCGTGACGGCCGTGGTCCACGCGCCGGCGTCACCCGACGTCCCGCGAGTGCTCGTCGTCAGGCCGCAGGGCTCGGATCGGGTGTTTCTCGGTCTTCTTAAAGGCAGCGGCGCCACGGTGTTGTCGATCATGACGCTGGTCGGACTGTTCCTGGCCTATCGCGCCGCCGAGGCGCTGGATGTCGCGGGCTTCTCCTTCCTCACGACCCGTGCCTGGGAGCCCGACAGCGGCACGTTCGGCATCGCCGCGATCCTGGCGGGCACGGTCTTCATCGCGCTGGTGGCCGTGTCGTTCGCCCTACCGCTCGCGCTCGGCACGGCCCTCTACATGTCGGAGTACGCACCGGTCGGACTGCGGCGCACCCTCATCAGCCTGGTCGACCTCATGGCCGCGGTGCCGAGCGTCGTCTACGGCTTGTGGGGCTTCTTCTTCCTGCAGGGGCACGTGCTCGGCCTGGCCCGCTGGCTGGCGACCTACGGCAGTTGGTTCCCGCCGTTCCGCGTCGACGGGGCGGACCCGAGTGACCCGCTGTCCTCGGCCACCGTCTTCACCAGCTCCACCTTCATCGCCGGCATGGTGGTCGCGCTGATGATCACACCGATCGCCTGTTCGGTGATGCGTGAGGTCTTCAGCCAGGCCCCGGCCGGCGAGCGCGAGGGGGCCTACGCCCTCGGCGCCACCAAGTGGGGCATGGTCCGAGCTGTTGTCCTGCCCTTCGGCAAGGGCGGCATCATCGGCGGGACGATGCTCGGCTTGGGCCGCGCAATGGGCGAGACGATCGCGGTTTTTATGATCATCTCGCCGGTCTTCGTCATCCAGCCGCACATCCTGCAGAACGGCAGCAACTCGGTGTCGGCGCTCATCGCGCTGCGTTTCGGTGAGGCCACCCCCATCGGGCTCTCGGCCCTGATGGCCGCCGGTCTCGCGCTGTTCCTCATCACCCTGGTCATCAACTTCGCGGCCGCCTCCGTCGTCGCGAGGTCGCGGTCCGGCGCTTCGAGCGACGCATGACGCTCACCGCGAACCCACCGGTCACCGTTGTCAGGACCGAGCCGCACCCCGAGGTCCGCCGGCGCACCGGCGGCATCCGGGCCACCGATGTGTACGCCGTGACCGGTGCGCTGGTCGCAGCGCTGGCCATCTCGATCGTGCTGTTCCACTTCCTGGCGCCGCTGTCGGGTCCGCTCGGATTCGTGGCGATCACCTACCTCGGCTTCCTCGCCGTCTACGCGTTGCTCGTCTCGATGGACGAGGGCACGCTGGCCGTGAAGGACCGGATGGCTCAGGTCGTCGTGCACAGCCTCGCGGCGGTGCTGTTCGGGTGCCTGGTCCTGGTTGTCGGGTTCACGCTGTACAAGGGCCGCACGGCGATCACGCACCTCAACCTCATCACCGCCGACCTCGCCGATGCCGGGTCGCTCAGTCCGATCGACGTCGGCGGGGTGCTGCACGCCATCCTCGGCACCCTCATCATGATCTCGATCGCGCTGGTCGTGGTGATCCCGCTCGGCATCGCCTGTGCGGTCTACCTCAACGAGGTGCCCGGCAAAGCCAGCCGGCTCGTCCGCACCGTGGTCGAGGCGATGACTGCCCTGCCGTCCATCGTCTGCGGACTGTTCGTCCTCGCGACGCTCATCCAGGCCTTGGGTGTCCCCAAGAGCGGCTTCGCTGCGGCGATGGCGCTCAGCGTCATGATGCTGCCGATCATCATCCGGGCCGCGGACGTCGTGCTGCGACTGGTGCCGGGATCGCTCAAGGAGGCCTCGCTCGCTCTCGGGGCCGGCCGGTGGCGGACGGCCTGGCACGTCACGTTGCCGACCTCTCGCAGCGGCCTCGCCACCGCCGTCATCCTCGGCACCGCCCGGGGCATCGGTGAGACGTCGCCGGTCCTGCTCACCGCCGGCTACACGGCCTACACCAACACCAACCCCTTCAGCGGTCCGATGGTCTCGCTCCCCCTGGCGGTCTTCGAGCTGGTCAAGTCACCCCAGCCTGTGCAGATCGCCCGCGGCTTCGGCGCCGCCCTCGTGCTGCTCGTCCTCGTGCTGGCTCTCTTCGTCATCGCACGCACGCTGGGCGGCCGACCGGCGGGGCAGCTCAGCCGCCGGCAGGCCACCCGAAGAGCTCGCCAGTCGGCGTTCGACGCCGAGCGCTTCGCGGCGCGCGCCCCCATCGCCGTAGCGCTGCAGGCGATCGACCTGCGCGATCCACCGGCCGGCCCGAAACCCCCGTATCAGCCGTGACCACTCAGGAGTCCTTCGTGTCCTCATCCCGACGCGCCCGTCTGGTGGCGCGCCTCGGTGCGCTCGCTGTCGTAGGGACCGCCCTGCTGGCGACGGCCCCGGTGTTGTCGTCCGCACACGCTGAGAGCTACGTCCCCACCAGCGGCGCCGGCTCCACGTGGAGTGCCAACGCCATCGATCAGTGGCGTCGCAATGTCAACCAGTACGGCTTGAAGGTCAACTACGCCAGCACCGGCTCGTCGGATGGGCGCAACCAGTTCAAGAACGGCACCGTCGACTTCGGGGTCAGTGAGATCCCCTACGGCATCAAGGACGGCAACACCGTCGATGCGCCGCCTGGCCGTCCCTACGCCTACCTGCCGATCGTCGCCGGTGGCACGGCCTTCATGTACAACCTCAAGATCGGCGGCAAGCGCGTCACCGACCTGCGGCTCTCGGGCGAGAACATCGCGGCCATCTTCACCGGCACCGTGACGCAGTGGAACGACCCGAAGATCAAGGCCGACAACCCCGGGCTGGCGCTGCCCGCCCGCCGGATCGTGCCCGTGGTCCGGTCGGACGGCTCGGGCACGACAGCACAGCTCACGACCTGGTTCGCCAAGCGCCACCCGGCCACCTGGGACAGCTGGTGCCGCCTGGTCGGACGACCGACGCCGTGCGGCACGACGTCGAACTACCCCGTCAAGGACGGCCGCGGCTTCGTGTCGCTCGCCGGCTCGCTGAACGTCTCGGGTTATGTAGCGCAGAGCCAGAGCGAAGGCGCCATCACCTACGTCGAGTACAGCTACGCCCTCAACCTGCGGTTCCCGTCGGTGAAGCTCCTCAACGACGGGGGCTACTACGTGGGACCAACCGCGTCCAACGTGGCAGTGGGCCTGCTCAGGGCGCGGGTGAACGAGGACGCCAGCAGCAAGGACTACCTGACGCAGGACCTCACCGGCGTCTATGGCAGCACTGACCCACGCACATACCCGCTCTCGAGCTACAGCTACATGATCGTGCCGACCGCGTTGTCGGACTCGTTCAACAACGAGAAGGGCAAGTCGCTCGGCGCTTTTGCCTACTACTTCCTGTGCCAGGGCCAGCAGGAGGCGGAGGACCTCGGCTACTCGCCGTTGCCGATCAACTTGGTGCAGGCCGGCCTCAAGCAGGTCAAGCGCATCCCCGGCGTCCAGGCGCAGGACACCGACATCCGCAAGTGCAACAACCCCACGTTCTCCACCAGCGGTGAGAACACCCTGGCCAAGAGCGCGCCGCAGCCGCCGGCCTGTGACAAGAAGGGCCCGTCGCAGTGCGTCGGCCAGCAGAGCGCGGGCGGGACCGCCGCCGGATCGACCTCCGGTGGCACGGCAACGGGAACGACTACGACGGGTACGACGGCGACGGGTAGCTCGGCGGGTACCGGCGGCGCGGTCGCCGGCAGCGGGCCGACCGGAGGGTCGGCGACGACCGGCGGCGTGGGGTTCGCGGGAACGCCGGGTCTCCCGGGCGGTGCCGCGCCGGGAGCGGTGACAGTCGACCCGGACACCGGAGCGGTCATCACCGAGGGCGGGGGCACCGTCGATGGGGCCGGTCAGCCGATCGCCGCCATGCCCGTGTCGATCAGTCCGGTCGGCGGGGCCGGCTCCGGCACCGCGCTGGTGCTCCTCGCTGGGCTGCTGCTGCTCGCCGTCACCGTCCTGCCGCCGGTCCTCGATGGACGACTCAAGCGGAGCGGGACATCATGACGCGCCACCTACGGGCCGTCGTCGCGGCGGCAGTGCTTGCGGCCGTGGCAGCGCTCCCGGTCGCATCCGGTCCGGCGACGGCTGCCGAGACCACGCTCGGCTCGGCGCTCACCGTGTCCGGGAAGGGCGACTTCGCGAGTCTGGCCGTCACGGTGAGCCAGACCAAGAACCTCATCAACCAGGTGGTCGAGGTCTCGTGGAAGGGCGGCGCCGTCACCGAGCCCGCGACCGGCAGCCTCGCGATCAACTTCCTGCAGATCATGCAGTGCTGGGGCGACGCCTCCGACGGGCCGAGGCGGGAGCAGTGCCAGTTCGGCGGCTATGCCGGTGACAACCGCGGTGGGCAGAACGTCGCGTCCCGGCAGGCCAACCAGGGTGGGGTCGTCGACCCGCTGGAAACCTACGTCCCCTCCGGGACCGGCAGCGCCAATGCGTTCGTTCCCTTCGAGGCGGTGACGGGCAAGGTGGCCACCGGCGCGCGTAACGAGTTCTTCGACCAGAGCACGACCAACGAGATCCCGTTGGCCCGCACGCGGGCCGACGGCAAGGGCCTCGAGTACGTCGAGATCCAGACCGCGCGCGAGGCCGCCGGTCTCGGCTGCGGCGAGCCGCTCACCACAGCGGGCATCGTCCGGGGC
>JBKKBU010000348.1:0-8081 GCA_046713755.1 Mycobacteriales bacterium | reverse complement strand
GTCAGGCCCTGCAAGAGGCCGAGCGCCCGCTGGTCGGCCCACGCGACGCGGTGCGGGCCGCAGGCGAGTCGGTGCTCACCGCCGCCGGGGTCTGCAGCCCCGACGACCGGGCGCACTGCCTGCTGCCGTTCCCGAGCAACCGCTTCACCGTGGCGGACACGTCGACCGACACCGGTCTGCGGGTCGCCCTCCCGCTGGCCGCGATGCCCCGCAACGTCGCCGGCAAGCCGATGGACCCGACCGAGCTGAACCGCAATGACGGCTTCTCGCCCGGCACCCCGATCTACACCAGCGTCGCGGGCCTGGACGCTGCGCGCAGCGGACTCGCCGGGGTGACCGACCCCGGGGCCTCGCTGGCGGCTGACGCGCGGGTGGTCCTGCTCGACGCGGCAACGGGCGAGCGGCACCCCTACATCGCCGAGCTCGACGCCAACGAGACCGACGGTCAGCAGCCACTGCTCACCGTCCGCCCGATGGTCAACCTCACCGAGGGCCACCGCTACGTCGTCGCGATGCGGGGCCTCGTCGACGGCGCCGGCCGCTCGATCCCGGCCAGCGCTTCGTTCGCGGAGCGACGCGACGCCGCCGCGAAGGACCTGCGCGGCAAGGACAAGAACCCCAAGGCCAAGGGCCCGAAGGACCCGAAGCCGAAGGACGCCCCGGCACGCCAGGCCGTCCTCGCCGACCAGGTGTGGGGCCCGCTGGTCCGCGCCGACGTCGCGCTCGAGGACCTCTACCTGGCCTGGACGTTCACCGTCGCCAGCACCCGCAGCCTGACCGAGCGGATGCTGCACATGCGCGATGACGCCTTCGCCTCGCTTCAGGGCGGCGCACCGAGCTTCACCGTCGACGAGGTCACGGCACCTGGCGGCAGCACCACGCGCCGCATCACCGGCAGCTTCACGGTCCCGAACTACCTGACGACGCCGGTCAACACCAAGGACCCGATCGCCGGGCTCGACGTGGGCCTGCCGGGAACGCGGCTGCTCTTCCTTCCCGGTGACGAGCTGCCGGACCGCAACGGCGACTTCACCGCCACCTACACCTGCAACGTCCCGGCGTCGGTCCTGCCGACCGCAACCAGTGCAGCCCCGGCGCGACAGGGTCGCGCGTCCATCTACGGCCACGGACTGCTCGGCGGTCAGGGCGAGGTCAACAGCGGTCACGTCGCCGCGATGGGCAACGACGCAGCGATCCTGTTCTGTGCTACCGACTGGTACGGCATGGCGAGCGGTGACGTGCCCAACGTCGCGACCTTCCTGGCCGACATGAGCCTGTTCCCGACGCTGCCCGACCGCGTGCAGCAGGGGATGCTGGCGCACCTGTTCCTGGCCCGCCTGCTCAAGGACCCCAACGGCTTCGCGAGCGACGCCGCGTTCCAGGCCGGCGGCACCCCGCTGCACGAGACCGGAGCGGTCTACTACGACGGCAACAGCCAGGGCGGCATCATCGGCGGAGCGCTTATGGCGGTCGCCCAGGACATCACCCGCGGCGTCCTCGGCGTACCAGGGATGAACTACTCCACGCTGCTGGACCGGTCGGTCGACTTCTCGCAGTACGAAGCGGTCTTCAACGCGGCCTACCCCAGCGAGCTCGAGCGCCAGCTCGTCTTCGGGCTCATCCAGATGATCTGGGACCGCGGCGAGGCCAACGGCTACGCCGCCCACATCAGCAAGGACCCGCTGCCCGGCACGCCGTCCCACGAGGTGCTGCTCCACGTCGGCTTCGGTGACCACCAGGTCGCCAACCTCAGCGCCGAGGTGATGGCCCGCACGATCGGCGCCGCGACGAACGTCGGCTTCCTGCCAGCCGGACGTCACTGGGGCGTCGACCCCGGCTGGGCGATTCCGCGCTTCACCGGCAGCCACGCCGGCAGCGCGCTGGTCTACTGGGACGGCGGCGCCGTCGTGCCGACGCCACCCAACACCAACACGCCGCCGTTCACCGGCCGCGACCCGCATGAGGACCCGCGCCGCACCTATCTGGCCCGCGCGCAGAAGTCGGCGTTCCTCAAGCCCGGCGGACTCGTCGTGGACACCTGCGGCGGCTCGCCGTGCCTGGCGCGGCCGATCGCGCTGGAGACCGGGCCCGCCCTCTACTGATACCTGTTCAAGGCCGCGGCCGGTCCTCACTGTGCGTGGGGACCGGCCGTCGTCGTTGGAGGGGGTTGGGATGCAGTTCTCAGCCATCTGCACCTACCAAAGCGTCGGTCCGGCCCGCACCGGGCAGGTGCTGTCCCGACGCGGCAGCCGCGGACTACGCACCGCGATCATCGAGCTCGGCCGTGGTCTTTCGCAGCGCGACCCGCACTTCGCCCGCTACCGCCAGGACCTGCTCGACAGGCGCATGCCGCCGCTGAAGGCCCAGTTCCCCTCACTGCCCGCCAGGCTGTGTACCACCAACTTCCGCTGAGGTTGCGCGAGGTCGCCGTCGGGCGCCTGCAGCGCGGCCAGTGTGCTCCCGTCCGGCGATACGGCGAACCACTCGGGCTCCTCGTCGAGCAGCAGGGTGAGGCGGCCGTCGGCCACATCGACTCGCCACACACCGCCGTCGCCGTCGCGCCGTCCGGACACGTAGAGCGCACTGCCGTCCGCCGACCAGGCCAGGCAGCGCGGCTCCTCGAAGCCCCGGGCCACCGCACGCGCCGATCCGCCGCGCACCACGAACACCGCGTGCTCGCGCTCGAAGCCGCCGCGTCCCGGTGGGGCACCCACAAGCGCAAATCGCTCTCCGTCCGGCGAGAAGACCGGCCAGTCGGCCTTGCCGGCCTTGGTGCAGTCCGGCAGCGCGTCCAGCTCGTCCTCGGACAGCGCGAAGGAGTCGACCTCCTCAGGCAGGAAGTCGGCACCAGCCGACCAGCGCTGGCCACCCAGCTCCAACTCGAGGTCGTCCGCCGGTCGGACGCCACCGGCGTCGATGTAGCCCACGCCCGAGCACAAGCTGCTGGACGAAGCGATCACGCCCAGCCGCTGACGCAGGGACCATGACACCCCCGGCGGGTTGATCAGGCCCTGCATCTCGGCGAGCACCTCGACGGAGCCGGCGGAGTCCAGGGTCACCGCTGCCCACATGTCGGGGCGTTCAGCGTCCAGCCCCACCACACGGGTGCAGAAGCGGGCGAAGATCATCCGTCCGTCGATCATGCGCTTAGGGAACGCGTAGCGCAGCGTCAGGCAGCCGGTGAGCCACGGGAGCGGCACCTGCGTGACCTGTCCGTCCAGGCCGACGGTCACGACCGTGTTGCTCAACGTCGCGCCTGAACGGCCGGTGATCAGGGTGTTGTCGTCGCTCCAGGCGAGCCCGAAGAAGTCGTTCGCATCCACCTCCAGCGTCCGGCCGGCCTGCGCCACGTCAGCCCTCCTCCCATCGCCGCAGGACGACGACGCGAGCAGCGCAAGCACCAGTCCGAGCAGCGAGACCGGGTTGTTAGCCCCGGGTGAGCAGTTCGCGAGCCTTCTCATAGGAGCTCCCTACTGCCCACAGAGCCCGCCAACGCCCTCCCGGCGTCGCGAGTGGCCGACGCCAGAGCCCCGTGGATCGGCCTGTCCACAGGCCATCAGCCCGGCAGGTCGTGCACGACGAGCATCCGCGCGGGATCGGCGAGGTCTCCGTCGGGAGCCTGCAGCGCCGCGAGCCGCCGGCCGTCGGGGGACACCGCAAACCACGTGGGCTCCTGGTTGAGCAACAGGGTGAGGCGGCCGTCGGCTACATCGATGCGCCACACACCACCATCACCGCCGCGCCGCCCCGACACGTAAAGCGCGCTGCCGTCCGCCGACCAGGCGAGGCAGCGCGGCTCCTCGAAACCCCGAGCCACTGCACGCACTGACCCCCCGGCCGCCACGAACACCGCATGCTCCCGCTCGAAGCCGCCGCGTCCGGGCGGGGCGCCCACGAGCGCAAGGCGATCCTCGTCCGGCGAGAAGACCGGCCAGTCGGCCTTCCCTGCCTGGGTGCAGTCCGGCAACGCATCCAGCTCGTCCTCGGACAGCGCTAAGGAATCGATCTCCTTAGGCAGGAAGTCGGCACCGGCCGACCAGCGCTGGCCGTCCAGCTCCAACTCGAGCTCGTCCGCCGGTTTGACGCCACCGGCCGCGTCGACATAACCCACGGAGGAGCACAAGCTGCTCGACAAGGCGACGACGCCGCGTCGCTGACGCAGGGACCAGGACACCCCCGCCGGGTTAACCAGGCTCTGCATCTTGCCGAGCAGCTCGATGGAGCCAGCGGAGTTCAGGGTCACCGGGGCCCAGCTGTCGGGTCGTGCGGGGTCCATCCCCACGACACGGGTGCAAGACCGGCCCATACTGATCCGTCCGTCGCTCATGCGCTGGGGGAAGTCATAGCTCAGGGTCAGGCAGCCAGCGACCCCCGGGAGCGGCACCTGCGTGACCTGTCCGTCCAGGCCGACGGTCACGACCGTATTACTCAATGTCGGGCCTGAGCGACCGGTGATCAGGGTGGTGTCGTCGGTCCAGGCGAGCCCGAAGAAGTCGTTCGCCTCCACCTCCAGCGTGCGGCCGGTCTGCGCCACGTCTGCCCGCCTCTCCTCTCCGCAGGACGACGACGCGAGCAGCACCAGCGCCAGCCCGAACACCCTCGCCGAGCGTTTAGCCCCGGGCGAGCAGTTCGCGAGCCTTCTCATAGGCGCTCCCTCCTGCCCACAGGACGTGCGCGCCGCGATAGGTCAAGTCGCCGTTGCGCGGATCGGCCAGCGCGCGGTAGAAGCCATCGACCGCGCCCTCGGTAGCGCTCCGACCCTTGTCCCCACAGTAGCCACCTGCGAAGGGGATCGGTGCGCAGGCGGCACGCCCGGCCGCCTCTCCGATGTTGCCGGCAGCACGGCGGATGGAGCGGTTGTGGGTCAGCAGCCCTCGGTAGACGTTGCCTACGCTGGCGAACGTCGATCCACCCCGTGGTGCACGCGCTGCCACAGCCCGCGCGCGAGCAAGGCCATAGTTGGTGGCTGCCTGTTCGGCAGCCCCCCACAGGCTGCGAGAGTCGGTGCCGTCTGCACCACTCCTTCTGGCCTGGAAGAACTTTTTCCACTTGGCGGCGCCGGGGTTCTGGTACACCGAGACCTTCCCGCGCAGCATCGCCAGCCCGTCCTGGATGCCCTGCAGGATGCCGGCATCCACGATCGAGAACCAGCTGCCGCGGCTGATCAACTTCTTGTCGGACGCGAAGCGGAGGATCCCGTCGATGGCGTCCAGCCAGCCCTTGAAGTTGGCCCTGCCGCGACCGAAGCCGTTCTGAAAGCCGGACAGCCAGGAACGCCGCTGTCCCGCCGACATCGCCTCGAAGTGGTCGAAGCTGCACGACAACGCCCGCAGGCAGCGGTCCACCATGGCATTGGAGATGCCGGCGCCGCGTAGCGCCGACGACGCCGCGTGCGGCCGGAAGGCGTCCTCGGTGACCGCGCTCAGTCCGAGCGGGTCGACCTGGTTCAGGGGGTCGTTGGCGGCGTAGGCGTAGGGCGCCGTGGTGGTTGCCTCACCGAGCGGCGTGTCCAACGGGTCGGGCGTGGTGAACGCGCCAATGCTCGGGTCGTACCGGCGCGCGCGCAGGTGCACCAGGCCGTCGACCTGCAGCTCACCGCGGTACCCGAGCGTCAGACCCTGCCGGGTGCTCGCATCGACAGGATCGCCGAACGCGTCGTAGGACTGCGCGCGCGCCAGACCCAAGCTGTCCCCGGACTGCTGGACCGAGCCCTGGCTGTCCAGGTCGTGTACAGCGACCTTGCCCTCGCGGACCGCGAAGGCCCGCGCCACGCCGTGCACCAGCTCGGTCTCGGTGCCGGCGGAGCGCAGCGACAGCGGCTCCGCCATCTCACGTTCGGTGTCCCAGTCGATCCGCGTGATGCGCGCATCCTCATCGACCGTCACCAGCTGGCCGGCAGCGTCGAACTCCAGCTGCGTGCGGCTGAGCACCTTGTCACCGCGCGTCCTGGTCAGCGTGCTCGGCTGCCCCCAGGCGTCGTAGCTGGTGCTGGTCGTCGCGTCGCCTTCGGTCACGGCGGTGCGCCGGCCGCCCTCGTCGTAGGAGTAGCTCGTGGTGCGGGCACCTGTCGTCTGCGAGAGCAGCTGTCCTGCGGCGTCGTAGCGGTAGTTCGTCTGCTTGCCGCCCTTGCCCAGCAGGCTGCGGCGCCCGCGGGCGTCGTACTCCGCAGCGGCTCCGTCGAACTCCACGAGCTGGCCGCCCGCGTCGTACGCGTAACGAGTGGCGCGTCCAGCCCGCGTCTCCGTCGTGCGCCGGCCAGCGTGGTCCCGCTCGATGGCGCTGCCGGCAGCGTAGGAGCTCGCGTCCTGCTGGTAGCCGCTCAGCAGGCCGTTCCGGTAGGTGTAGCGCCGCTGCTTGCCGCCCGGCAGCGACTCACTCAGCAGAGCGCCGTCGGCGTCGTAGCCGTAACGCACCGCTCCGTCGGGGCGCGTCAGCGCGCTCAGGAGCCCGTCGGCGTCGTAGGAGAGGGTCTCGCTCCGGCCGCTGGGACGCTCCAGCACCGTCCGTCGTCCGGCGGCGTCGTAGCGCAGACGCAGGATCCGGCCGTCGACGTCGGTACGGCTGGTGACCCGGCCCTCGGCGTCGAAGGAGTACCGCACTGTGCCCCGCTGGTCGGTCTCGCTGGTGCGCCGGCCGAGCACGTCGTAGGTGAAGCCACGACGTGAACCGTCGCCAGCCGTCTGCGACAGGATCTGGTCGCCCGCGTCGTACTCCGTGGTGATGGAACGTCCACTCGCGTCGCTCGTCCGCACCGCTCGACCCACAGTGTCGTACTCCGTGCTCGTCGCGCGGCCCAGCGCGTCGGTGCGCGCGACCGGCCTACCGGCCGCGTCGTAGCGGAAGCGCTCGGTGCTTCCGTCGGGTGCGACACGCTCGACAGCCTGACCGTCAAGGTCATAGCTCACCCGGGTGATGCCGCCGCGCGGGTCGGTGGCCGCGACCTGGTTGCCAACAGCGTCGTAGCTGTAGGCGCGGGGGCCTCCGCTGGCGTCGATGACCGAGACGACCTCGCCGCGAGCGCTGTAGGAGTAGCTCGTCGTGCCCCTGCCGGGCAGCGTGATGCTGACGGCGCGGCCGACGGCATCGAACGCCGCGGTCGAGGCGAGCCCGCCCGGGCTCGTCGTGCGCACGGTGCGACCATCGGCGTCGTAGCCGTACGCAGTGACGCGTCCCGCGCCGGTGGTCTCTGTTGCCAGCTGGCCCGCGGGGTCGTAGCCAAAGGTCGTGGTCAGCCCGACTGGGTCTGTCTCGCGGCTGAGCCGGTGCCCGGGGGTATAGGTGCGGGCAGTGACCCCTCCGGCCCGGTCCACCGTCCTGAGCACGTTGCCGACCGGGTCGTACTTGTGCGTGGTGACCGCACCCGCCGGGTCGCTCTCGCTCAGCAGCCGGTCCTCGCCGTCGTAGCGGAACCGGCTCGTCCGGCCGAGCGCGTCCGTCCGGCTCGTGACGCGACCGCGGTGGTCGTACTCCTGCGTCGACCTGCGGCCGAGCGCATCCACAGTCGCGATGACGCGACCCTCCGAGTCGTAGCTGTACTTCGTGGTCGCACCGGTGGCGTCCGCCGTCTCGGTGACGCGCGACATCGTGCCGTACGAGCTCGTACGCGACGAGCCGCCCGGAGCGACGACCTGCACGAGGCGACCCAGCTGGTCGTACTCGGAGCGCGTGACCCCGCCGCGTGGATCCGTGACAGAGATCAACCGGCCCGCGTCGTCGTACGCCGACCTGGTCACGGCACCCGTGGGGTCAACGACGCTAAGAATGCGGCCGGCCGCGTCCAACTCGTACCGCGTGACGGCGCCAGCGGCGCCGCGCTCGCTGGTGAGGCGGCCGAGGGCGTCGTAGGTGAAGCGTGTCGTCGCCCCCAGTGGAGAGGTCACCGCCGTCTCGTTGCCCAGCCCGTCGTGCGCGTACGTCGTTCGGCGGCCCAGCCCATCCACCAAGGCGATAAGGCGTCGGCGGTCGTCGATCTCGGCGACGTGCCGCACTCCATCAGGGTCGACGGCCTCGGTGACCAGGCCGTCGCCGACCTCGTAGCGCGATACCGAACCCTTCGGGTCCGTGCTCGAGGAGGGGAGCCG
>JBKKBU010000347.1:0-13521 GCA_046713755.1 Mycobacteriales bacterium | reverse complement strand
GTGCCGGCCTGACCTGCAACGCCGGCGCGCCGGCGAGCTGCTCCTTCAGCGGCACCCTCGCCCCCAACGCCAGCGTCACCGCGCGCGTCGTGGCCACCGTCGGCTCCGGCTTCACCGGCCAGTCCGTCACCAACGCCGCAAGCGTCTCGATGGTCGGCGACACCGCGAGCAGCAACAACAACGACAGTGTCACCACCCCCGTCGTGCACCCGCGTGACCTCGGCGTCGTCAAGACCGTCACCGCCCCCGCCGGCGGCGCGGCCATCAACCCCGGCGACTCGATCACCTACTCCCTGGTGGTCACCAACCACGGCAACGGCCCGGTGTCGTCGTTCACGCTCACCGACACGGTGCCATCCACCCACAACCTCACCAGCGTCACGCCCAACGACGGCCGCCTCACCTGCAGCACCGCGATCAGCTGCACCTTCGCGGCCGCGGGTTCGCCGCTCAACCCGGGCGAGTCCGTGAGCGTGACCGCGGTGATGACGGTCAACAGCAACGTCACCGCGACCACGGTGTCCAACACCGCCACCGTCCCGGCTGACAGCAACAACGCCAACAACAGCAGCACGGCGACCACCAACGTCAACCAGCCGTCCGACGTCAAGCTCGTCAAGACCGCCAACCCCGGCACCCCGGGCACGCCCGGCAGCGTCAAGCCCGGCGACACCATCAGCTTCCTGCTGACAGCCAGCAACGACGGTGTCCTGCCGATCACGGGCTTTACCGTCTCCGACGACCTGGACAGCAGCCTGACCTGGGTGTCCACGTCCACGACGGGAACCGGCTTCTCCTGCTTGCCGGGTGACCCCGTCCAGTGCACCTTCAGCGGCACCCTCGCGGCCAACGCCTCGGTGACTGCCACCATCGTCGCCACCGTCAACGCCAACTTCCTCGGCACCGCGGTTCCCAACGTCGCGACCGCGACGCTGACCAGCGCGACCGACGCAGACAACAGCAACGACAGCAGCTCCACGAGCACTCCGGTCACGCAGCCCAAGGACCTCGAGCTCAAGAAGACCGCCACGCCGCCGACCGCGATGCCTGGCGACTCGATCACCTACACCCTGACGGCCAAGAACGTCGGCGTGCTGCCGATCACGGACTTCACCATCGGTGACCCGCTCGGCACCGGCCTGGTCTGGCAGTCGACCGCTACCGCCGGCGGCACTGCACTCACCTGCACAAGCACCGCCCCGGTCAGCTGCACCTTCGCCGCCGGCAACCTCACGACGGGTCAGTCCGTCGTGGTGACCGTGGTGGCCAAGGTCGACCCGGCGTTCACGGGGAGCTCCGTCACCAACGCCGCGCTGGCCACGATGGCGGGCGACACCGACACCACCAACAACAGCGCCGCCGTCTCGACGGGCGTCACCCACCCGCTCGACCTCGCGGTCGTGAAGACCGACAGCCCCGACCCCGTCGCCCCTGGCGATGACATCACCTACGCCATCACGGTGACCAACGCCGGCAACGGCCCGGTCACGTCGTTCACGCTGACCGACACCGTGCCGAGCACCCACACGCTCAAGAGCGTCACGCCGGGCGCCGGTCTCACCTGCGACACCGCCGTCGTCTGCACCTTCGCCGGCACCCTGGCCCCTGGGGCATCGGTGGCGGTCCAGGTGGTCATGACCGTGAAGCCGACCGTCACCGCAACCTCGGTGAGCAACACCGCGAGCGTCCCGGCCGACTCCAACACCCGCAACGACAGCAGCACCGCGACGACGACCGTCGTGCACCCTGTTGACCTGTCGATCCTCAAGTCCGCCAGCCCGGCATCGGTCAAGCCGGGCGAGAACATCACCTACACCCTGACCGTCACCAACCAGGGCAACGGCCCGGTCCCGTCGTTCGCGATCACCGACACGGTGCCGTCGAGCCAGACGTTCGTCAGCGCCACCCCCAACGACTCCCGGCTGACCTGCACGAGCGCGATCGTCTGCACGTTCGCCGGTGCGCCGCTCGCGGCCGGAGCGTCCGTGTCCGTCACGGTGGTCCTGACCGTCAAGTCCACGGTCACCGCGACGCAGGTGTCCAACACCGCGACCATCCCCGCGGACAGCGACAACACCGACAACAGCAGCACCGCGACGACTGACGTGGTGCAGCCGCTCGACCTCGCTGTGGTCAAGACCGACAGCCCCGACCCGGTCGCGCCCGGCGACGACATCACCTACGCCATCACGGTGACCAACGCCGGCAACGGCCCGGTCACAGGGTTCACGCTGACCGACACCGTGCCGAGCACCCACACGCTCAAGAGCGTCACGCCGGGCGCCGGCCTGACCTGCGACACCGCCGTCGTCTGCACCTTCGCAGGGACGCTGGCGTCAGGTGCCTCAGTGGCCGTCCAGATCGTCATGACAGTCAAGTCATCGGTCACCGCGACGTCGGTGAGCAACACCGCCTCCGTGCCGCCGGACAGCAACACGTCCAACGACAGCAGCACCGCACGTACCGCTGTGACGCAGCCCGCAGACGTCAAGCTCGTCAAGACCGCGACGCCCAACCCGGTCCGGCCCGGCGACACCATCACCTACACGCTGACCGCCAGCAACGACGGCATCCTGCCGATCACCGCCTTCACCATCACCGACACCCTCAACAGCGACCTGACCTGGGTGTCGACCAGCACCCCGGCGGGCAACGGCGTGACCTGCAACACCGGTGGATCCGTGAGCTGCAGCTTCGCCGGCAGCCTCACGACCGGCCAGTCCGTCGTCGTCACCATCACCGCCACCGTCAAGGCCTCGTTCACCGGCACCTCGACCGGCAACACCGGCACCGCGACCATGGCCGGTGACAGCGACAACAGCAACGACAGCAGCTCGGTCAGCACTGACGTCACCCAGCCCAAGGACCTGGCCCTGACGAAGACCGCGACGCCGAGCCCGGTGAGCGCCGGCGGCAACGTGACCTACACGCTGACCGCTCGCAACGCCGCAGTGCTCCCGATCACTGCCTTCACGCTGAGCGATCCACTCGGCGCCGGGCTGACGTGGATCTCCACCAGCACGACCACGCCGGGGTTGACCTGCAACACCGGCGCGCCCGTCAGCTGCAGCTTCGCCGGCAACCTCACCAGCGGCCAGACCGCCGTCGTCACTGTCGTGGCGAACGTGCCTGCCTCGTTCGCCGGTAGCTCGGTCAGCAACGCAGCGACCAGCTCCACGCCAGGTGACGGCAACGGTGGCAACGACACCGCGACCGTGACGACGCCCGTCGTCCGGCCCGACCTCGCCATCACGAAGACCGCTCCGGCCAGTGCCGTGTCCGGCACGACGGGCAACTACGTCCTGACGGTGTCCAACCAGGGCAACGGTCCGGCTGCCGGCCCGGTGACGGTGACCGACGCAGTCCCTGCCGGAGCGACGGCGACTGGCGCCACGGGCACCGGCTGGACCTGCACGACGTCCCCGGCCCCGGTCTCCTGCAGCCTCGCCGCGGGGCTGGCTGCGGGCGCGACCGCGGCGCCCATCACCGTGAACGTCACGTGGGGCGCTCCCGGCACGGTCACCAACACCGCGACGGTGGCGGCGGCCAGTGGCGAGACCGACCTCTCGGACAACAGCTCCACCGCCGTCACCACGGTGGGCCCGGCCCCGAAGTCCGACCTCGCGCTGACCAAGACCGGTCCGGCCAGCGTGCGTCCCGGCGACACTCTCACCTGGACCATCACAGTGGTGAACAACGGCAACGCGCCCGCTTCGGGCGTCGTCGTGACCGACCCGCTGGCCACCGGGCTGACCCTCGTGAGTGCCACGGGGTCCGGCTTCACCTGCACCGGCACCTCGGTCAGCTGCGGCCTGGCCGGCTCGCTTGCCCCGGCAGCCACCGCGGTGCTGACCGTCGTCGCAACCCTGGACAGCGCCTTCACCGGTGCGGCCGTCGCCAACACCGCGGTGGTGGGCCCGCCCGATGCCACCCCGGCCGACAACAGCGACACCCATGTGACCGATGTCGCCCCGCTGCCCGTGGCACCGGCACCGGCCGACCTGGTGCTCACGAAGGACGGACCGCTCGACGCCGTCCAGCCCGGTGACACCATCGACTGGACCATCGAGGTGACCAACACCGGCGGCACCGCCGCCACTGGCTTCACGGTCAGCGACCTGATCCCGAACGGGCTCATCTTCACCGGGGCATCAGGAGCCGACTTCGACTGCTCCGGCGCACCGGCGCTGGCCTGCCTCTACACGGCATCCCTCGACCCAGGTGAGTCGGTCACCCTGGTGGTCACGACCACCCTGGACATCACCTACGAGGCCGACACGGCCACCAACACCGCTTCGGTATCGCCGCTCGACGCAACCGACAACAACACCGACACGGCCGTGGTGGACGTGGTCTTCCCGATCACCGGCGGCGGCGGCGGTCCGGCCGTGGCACCGCCGGTCGGCGCCGCTCCCCTGCCCGCCACGGGAGCGGACGTCGTGCGAGGCCTCACCCTTGCGCTTCTCCTCATGGTGCTGGGCACGCTGATGATCGTGACCGGTCGTCGGCGCGAGGTCCGCTAGCGCTTGCGTACGACGTCGACCATCAGCTCGAGGTCGACGAGGAACACCGGTCCGGAGGCTCCGCGGAGGACATCGACGACGTAGCTCGGCAGGATGCCACCGGCTTCGCCGTCGTTGCCGTTGCCCGCCGGCGGGAGCTCCTCGCGCGCAACGACTGCCCGCACCCGATCGACCGCGATGCCGATCAGCTGCCCGTCCCGCTCGACCACGAGGACGTCGCCGCGGCTGTCGGCCGTGGCACCGAGCCGGAGGTCGAGCACCGGCAGAGCGGTTCCGCGCAGATCCAGGACGCCCGCAAGCGGCGGCTCCATCCCGGGCAGATCGGCCAGCCCCTGGAGCCGGACGACCTCACGGACCGAGATGAGCGGGGTGCAGTACTCCCGCTCGCCCAACGCAAAGCTCACCAGCCCGCCGGTCGTCGGAGCAGGTGGTTCGAGTGCAGTCATGGTCGTCATCCTCGCGCCTCCGAGAGCTGGCCCTCTAGCTGCTCGCAGAGAGCGACCAGGTCGTGCACACTCCGGCCGCCGAGCTCAGCGGCTGTCGCATCGCTCGGCTGCCTTCCCAGGGTGTCAGCCGCGGCTCGGTATTCACGCGCGGCCGCGCCGGCGTCCCCCAGCCTGGCCAGGACACCCGCAAGCAGGAAGTGGGCCAGCCCGGCCGCCGCGTCGAGGTAGACGGCCTTCCGCAGCTCCACGAGGGCCTCGAGGTCCAGCCCCTGGTTCACCAGCGCGAGACCGCAGAGGTAGTGCCCCTCCGCCTCTAGTGGGTTGGCGGCGACCAGCTGCGCAGCCACCGACGCGGCCTCGCCGTAACGGCCTTCGGCAAGGGCGGCTCGCACGGTGGCGGCGACGACGGGGGCGACGGCTTGGGTGCCTACCGACGGGGGGGCCGCCGGCGAGGGAGGAACCCGATCCCGCGCGACAGGGACCAAGGTTCGCGGTTTGGTGAGTGAGTCCCACAACGCGCTGCGGCGCGGCGCGATCCGACGCTCGTCGGAGGGCGGGGGTGGGCCTTCGTCCTCCGTACGCCGATCCGGCAGGATCGCCCGGCGCTCCTGCCCAGCAGCCGCGTCGAGCCGCCGGTAGACGAAGGCCGACGAGTCACCTGAGCCGAGGGAGACCAGGCGGAAGTCCTCGCTGACCTGCCACAGCGTCTCGGAGTGCCCGAGGAACAGGTATCCGCCGTCCCGCAGGGCGGTGTGGAGCCGGGCCATCAGCGCGCGCGTCGTGTCCCGGCTGAAGTAGATCGTCACGTTGCGGCAGAGGACCAGGTCGACCCGCTCCGCGGCGGCGAAGGGCACCGGCTCGGTGACGAGGTTGTGGTGGCGGAACTCGACGAGGTCCCGAACCTCTTGGCGGACCTCGTTGCTGCCGTCAGGGTGCGTGATGAAGAAGCGGGCGAGCTCCTCAGGGGTAGCCATCTGGACAGCCCGGCTGCCATAGCGACCCGCGCGGGCCGCAGCGAGGGCCCGCTCGGAGACGTCGGTCGCCACGACCTTGACGTCCCATCCGGCGGCGGCCGGTAGCAGTTCGCGCAGCATCATCGCCGTGGAGTAGGCCTCCTCACCGGTCGAGCAGCCGGCACTCCAGATGCGCAGTCGACGGCCGTGGGTGTCGGCGTACCTGATCAGCTCGGGCAGCACGTGGACGCGCAACGCGCGGACCTGAGGTGGGTTACGGAAGAAGTGGGTCTCCTGGATGGTGACCTCGTCGATGAGGCGCTGGCGCTCGGCGTGGTCGGCATCGACCAGGTCCAGGTAGGCCATGACCTCGCCGATTCCGGCGCCGCGCAGCCGCTCCGCAACGGAGTAGGCAAGCGAGTCGCGGCGGGCGTCGTCGAAGGCCAAGCCCGCAGCCTGGGAGAGCAGGCTTCGCAGCCGATCGAACTCGGCGTCGCTGAGCACCAGTCTCATACGACACCGACCAGGGCGAGCAGAGCCGGTGCCACCTCGGCGATCGGAAGCTGGCGGTCGACGGCTTGCAGTGCGGCCGCGGCGGCTGGCATCCCGTAGACGGCGCTCGTCGCCTCGTCCTGCCCGAGCGTCACCGCCCCTCGGTCCCGCATGCACAGCAGACCGGCGGCGCCGTCACGGCCCATTCCCGTCAGCAGCACCCCGATGGCGTCGGGGCCGAGCGCATCGGCCACCGAGCGGAAGGTCGCGTCGATGCCCGGCACGTGGAACTGACCCGGATCGGGCGGGACGCAGAGGACCCGGAGCCGGTTGTCCTGAACGAGCAGGTTGGCGCCGCTCGGCGCGATGGTGACGGGCCCCGGCTCGAGCCGACGGCCGCTCTCCCCGACGAGGACCGGCATCGGCACCAGCTGGTCGAGCCAGGAGACCAGGCCGGGGATGAAGCCCTCAGCCATGTGCTGGACGACGAGCACCGCCTGCGACAGGCCCGCTGGAAGTGCGGACAGCACGGTCAGGAGCGCCTGGGGTCCGCCCGTGGAGGCTCCGATCGCGATGAGCCGCACGCCGCTGCGCGAGTCGAACGGCGTGGGGTCCGCGATCAGGGTGGTGGCAGCGCGCACCGGCACGCGACCGGTGCTGGTCGTCATGAGCGGGGTTGCCTCGGAGGACATCCCCTGGCTGCGCAGGCGACCCCGCGGATGGGTGATCACCCGGATCCGGGCGGCAACCCGAAGCCGCTTGCGGAGGGTGTCGGCGTAGGAGGCGAGGCTGCCGGTGTCATCGGGGCCAGGCTTGGCAAGGACGTCCACCGCACCCGCCGCCAGCGCCTCCAAGGCGTTGGTGCTGTCCGCACCACCGACGAAAGCGCTGTAGACGAGGATCGGCGTCGGACTGGCCGCCATGATCCGTTCGATCGCCTCCATCCCGCTCATCACGGGCAGGTCGAGGTCCATGAGCACGGCAGCCGGGCGCAGCCGGGCGACGAGGGCGACGGCCTCCTTGCCGTTGCGCGCCTCGCCCACCACGGTGAAGTCCTTCTCCGCCTCGATAGCGGCGCGCAAGAAGCGGCGCTGCACGGGCGAGTCGTCGACGACAACGATCTCGATCGGGTTCGGGGCCAACGGGGTGGCGCTCACGACATCCACGCCTGGAGCTGCTCGACAAGCCGACCGGCCGTGGCCGGCACGGCGGCCAGGTCCCCGTCGATCAGCAGTGCCTCCAGCTCACGAGCGATCCGACTGACCTCGACCGCCCCCACGACAGCCGCGCTGCTGCCGAGGGTGTGCGCGTCGCGCAGGACATCGGCGAAGTCCGCACTGCCAGTGCTGGTGAGCTGAGCCGCCGCCGACAGCCGAGGCAGCCGCTCGGCGACCTCGCCGACAAAGGCAGCGTGCAGCGAAGCGACAACATCAGCGGGCAGCCCGGGCAGCGCGGCGCGTGCCGCGTCAGCCGCGCTTCCCACTCGCTCTCCCACCACCACGATCCCTCAGCGCTCCCCCGTCGGTCTGGTCTCGACGCGAAACGGCGCGGCCTTGAGCGTGGCTCACCCTCGGGCGCGGTGGTCAGCGCACCCTGAACACCACAGCCGGGACCGGCTTGCTCGCCACCTTTCCGGCGACCCGGTAGGTGCCTGGCTCCGCTGCCGCCCGAGGGCCAGAGCAACCTGGAAGAGATCGCCGGCCGTCCCAGAGAACGCGCACGCCACGACTGGCGCCGGCCGCGAGGGTCGCCAGCTCCCGCGCGGTCCCCTTGGTGCAGTCCGTCCTGCTCCAGATCCGGTCGCTCCCGCTCGTGATGATCAGGTCGACCACACCCGGGCCCAGGTCGCGACGGCAGGCTCGGGCGCTGCGGTTCGTCACCGTCACCAGGAAGGACGTGGGGGAGGTCTCCGGGCTGGCGGTCACGGTGACGCCCAGCTCGCCGTCCTGGCACGACGGGACAGCAGTCGCAGACCGCGTCGGGGTGGCGCTCGCCGTCGCCACCGCAGTGGGGGTTGCGGTGGGCGTGCTGCGAGCTTGCGGAGGGGGATCCCCGCCGCACGATCGCAGCAGGAGCAGCGGCACCAGGACGAGCACGATCAGCACGGTCCGGCGCCACCAGTAGGTCGACGCCGCGAGCGGTCCGACCGGCCGCCAGTGCACTGCCACCGGACCAGCGTGCCACGATCGACGGCAATGCTCGCCGATGACGTGACCACCTGGTTCACCAGCGCCGCCCGCGACCTGCCATGGCGGCGGGCCGGCACGTCGCCGTACGCCGTGCTGGTCTCCGAGGTGATGCTCCAGCAGACCCCGGTGAGCCGGGTGGTGCCGGTCTACGAAACCTGGCTCGACCGGTGGCCCACTGCCCGCGCTCTCGCAACCGCAGACACCGGCGATGTGCTGCGCGTCTGGGGGCGCCTGGGTTATCCCCGCCGAGCGTTGCGGCTGCAGGCAGCCTGCGCCGTGGTGGCCGAGCGGTACGACGGTGAGCTTCCGCTCACGGTGACCGAGCTGCTCGCGCTACCGGGCGTCGGCGACTACACCGCGCGGGCGGTGGCAGCGTTCGCGCACCGGCAGCGCCATGCCGTCGTCGACACCAACGTCCGACGCGTGGTCGCTCGCGCGGTCGAGGGCGTCGCCGACGCACCGGTCACGAAGAAGGATCTAGCGCTGGTCGAGGCGCTGCTTCCCCGTGGCGACGAGGCGGCAGCGGTGGCATCCGCCGCGTTCATGGAGCTGGGAGCGCTGGTCTGCACCGCGCGGGCACCACGCTGTGCCAGCTGCCCGCTCAGCGCCTCATGCGTCTGGCTGGCCAACGGCGCGCCAGCCTTGGCTGCGCCCGTCAGGAAGGCGCAGGCCTGGGCGGGGACCGACCGGCAAGTGCGTGGACGACTGATGGCTGTGCTCCGCGACAGCCCTGAGCCGGTCGCAGCAGCGCTCCTCGATCAGGTGTGGGATGAGCCAGTGCAACGCACCCGGGCATTGGACAGCTTGGTGGCCGATGGGCTCGTCGACCCGCTGCCTGATGGTCGCTACTGCCTGCCGGTCGGCCGCGCGGACTCGCCGGAGCCCTCGGCCGCCAGCAGCGCCCGCACGACGTCGACGAGGTCGACGAGGGCATCCTTGCGGAGGTAGCCGTCAATCGCCGCCTCGTCGGCCGCCGCCGACGCCAGGTCGAGCGCGGTGCAGAGCAGCACGACGACGGACGGGGCGATCTCCTTGATCGTCGGCGCTGCTTCCACGCCGGTCAGGAGGCCCTCGAGCTGGTTGTCCAAGAGGACCAGGTCGGGCATGAGCTGCCGCACCAGCTCAATGCCCAGCTCCGCCGTGGCTGCCGTGCCAACGAGTTCGAGGTCGGGCTCGGTGGCCAGCAGGATCTCCACGACGCTCTGCACAGCGGCGTCGTCCTCGATGAGGACTACCCGGGTCACGCCGGCCGCACCCGAGGGAAGGTCACCCAGAAGGTCGCACCCTCGCCGGCTCGACTGCTCACGCCGAGTAGGCCGCCATGCGCACTGACCAGTCGCTTGACGATCGAGAGGCCGAGGCCAAACCCAGCCGTGAGCTCACGCTTGGAGGCCTCCGTGCGTGACCAGCGGTCGAACAGCGCGGCGTGCTCCTCTTCAGGGATACCGGGCCCGTCGTCGCGGACGTCGAAGCGCACCTGACCACCTTCCTCCCGGACCGTCACGGTCACCGGGCTGCCCGGCGCATGCTTCAGCGCGTTGCCGACGAGGTTGTCGAGCACCTCGCGCACCATCTCGCCGTCTCCTGCGAGCCGGTCCGGAGCCCCCGGCTCGCTGTGCACCGTCACCGCGTCGGCGCGGCCTGTCATCGCGACGACGTCACGCTGCAGTGCGTCGAGCAGCGCCCCGACATCGACGTCGTCCCACTGCGGTACGACGCCCGTGACGGCGGTGCGCTCGTCGACCAGCAGCCGCTGGGTGAAGGACTCGATCCGGTCGAAGGAGGCCTGGATGCCGTCGATGGCGGTGGTCACCTGATCAGGAGTCATGCGATCGCGCTTGCGGGCCAGCAGCGCGGCGTATCCCTTGCCAGCGCCCAGCGGAGTGCGGATGTCGTGTCGAGCGGTGTCGACCACGTCCTGCCGCAGGGCCCGCTGGCTGCGCTCGGACTCGGCGCCCTGCGCCCACAGCACGGCAGTCGCGGCGTGCGCAGCGAGGTCCTCGAGCAGCGCCTCGTCGGCCTCGTCGAAGACCCGCTCCCCCGGGGCGTTGGCGATCGCGATCTCGCCCAGCAGCTCGTCCCCGGCGATCAGCGGCGTCGCGACCAACGGCCCGATGGGGGGATGCACACCGGGCAGCCCGACACCCGCGGCATGACCTCTGATGTCGTCGAGCCGGGCGCTCCCGCGGATCGCCAGCGGGACCGCCAGCAGACCGACCACCCGCGGCATCCGCTCCGGAAACAGGTGCCGGGGGGCGTCGTACACGAAGTGGCTCGACTCCGTGAGGCTGCCAGAACGCAGCAGCAGCAGCGCGCTGTACGCCGCCCCGGTCATGAGCTTGGCCTCGGTGACCAGGCGCTGCAGCACCGCAGCGACGGTGGGCGACTCGGTCAGGAGCTCGCGCGAGAGCTGCGTGAGCCGCTTCAGACCGTCGATCCTGCGAACCTCAGCCGTGACGTCCCGCAGCAGCAGCACGTCCCGCCCGCCGACTTCGCGCCTGGTCGCGTCGACCACGCCGTACGGCGGGAGCGGCACGCGCTGTGGCGGTGCCGTTCCGTCCAGCGCGAGCAGCATCGGCAGGTGATCCTGGAGCGCGGCGTCCGCCCCGTCGTACGCGGTCCTGAAGAAGGTGACCGCGTGCGGGTTCCAGGCCACCACTCGACCGGCTTCCACGATGGCGACGGCATCACTCGTGACGTGGAACAGCTCACCGATGGCACCTCGGAGCACCGGCCCACCCGCTGTCACCCGCCACCACCTCCTGGTGCCCCGAACTGGAAACCAGACCCTAGCCGCGGCACCCCGTCCCCCGGGGACGAATGCGCCGCTTTCAACCCGAGCCGGTTAGGCTCAGCGCACACACCGGGGGGTGCTGTGCCTACATGGGCGTGCCGCGGGTGCGGCAGCGAGAACCCATCCGACGACGGCTTCTGCGGATACTGCGGCCTACGAGTGGTCGCCCTCGACGTAGCGACCGAGACAGCGCCCGACGGGTGGAACTGCCGCGAGTGCGGCGCTGCCTGCCGTATCGGCACGGCCTACTGCGGCGGTTGCGGGGCACGATGGGCCGGCACCCGGGCCGAGGACCTCCGGCTGGTCACTGCCCTGTTCGCCGACATCAGCGGCTTCACCACCCTCGCCGACACCCTCGAGGTCGAGGACCTGCACGACGTCATCAACCCGCTGATCGCCGGCCTCGCCCGGATCGCCGAGAAGTACGACGGCTTCATCAACAAGTACGCCGGGGACGCACTGCTGGTCATCTACGGCGCGCCCGTCGCTCACGAGGACGACGCCCAGCGGGCGCTGCTGTCAGCACTGGAGATGCACGCAGCGCTGCCCACGCTGCTCGAGCAGATCGGCCCGGCCGCCTCGCACCTCACCATCCACGTCGGGGTCAACACCGGGAAGGTCGTCGCCGGCCGGGTGGGTTCCGATGCGCAGGGCGACTACTCGGTACTCGGCGACTCCGTCATCCTGGCCCAGCGCCTTGAGTCGGTCTGTCCGTCAGGGCAGACCTACGTGGGACCGGCGACGTACGAGCTGTGCAAGGACGAGTTCGACTTCGAGTCGGTCGGTGAGCTGACGCTGAAGGGCAAGCTCAAGCCGGTCGAAGGGCACCGCCTCGTCGGCCGTCGCCGGTCTGGCACCGCCACGGAACGCCCGCTGGTCGGGCGAGGTGACGAGATCGCGGTCATCGACGAGGTGCTCGACATCGTCGAGCAGGGCAGCGGGGTCGTGCTGTCCCTTTCCGGCGAACCCGGTACCGGCAAGTCCCGGTTGCTGGCCGAGGCGCGCACCCGGGCGACGTCCCGCGGCACTCGCTGGCTGCCGGCGCGCTGCTTGTCCTACGGCTCTTCCTTGCCGTACTGGCCGTTTGCGGATCTGTTGCGGCAAGCCCTGGGACTGCGCGTCGAGGACCCGCCGGAGGAGACCCGTGCGCGCCTGTGGGATGCGCTTCCGGCCGCGACGATGGTGGGCGCGGAACGACTACTCGGCCTGCCGGTCGAGTCAGTCGGTCCGGAGCAGGCGCGACGCGAGATCCACGATGCCCTGGCCGCATGGCTCGCCATGCTGGCCGAACGCGCTCCCGTCGTGCTGTCGGTCGAGGACACCCACTGGGCGGATGCCGCGACCCTCGAGGTCCTCGGGGAGCTGATCCGCACCACCGGCGGATCCGCGGTGGGCATCGTGCTCACGTGCCGACCCGAGGGGGTCGACGCTGTCCATTCGCTCGCCAGCGAAGCCGACCACCGGCACCTGCCCGTCGTCCCGCTCGGCCCGGAGGCCGTAGGCGAGCTCGCCGGAGATGTGCTGGGGCTGCCCGCCGGGGTCGGGCTGCTCGGGCTGCTGGGCGAGCGCACCCTGGGCAACCCGCTGTTCGTCGAAGAGCTCTGCAGGTCGTTGCAGGAGACCGGGGCCCTGGTAGAGACGTCGGCAGGCACGGACCTCCGACCTGGCTACGACGTGGCGTCCGTACCCGCCACCGTTGAGCGCGTCTTCACCGCCCGCGTGGACCTGCTTCCCGCCCACGCTCTCGAACTCATCTCCACCTGCGCGGTCATCGGGCGGATGGCGCGGCTGTCCCTCATCCGCGAGGTCACCGGCGACGACCCACGATCGACCCTCGACCTGCTCGTCGAGCTCGGCATGCTCGACCACGTCGTCGACAGCGACGAGCCCGCGCTCGCCTTCCACCACGCGCTGCTACACGACGTCGTCTACGGCCGGATCCTGCGTAAGCGCCGCCGGACGCTGCACCGTCTCGTCGCGGACGTTGGCCGCCGCCTCTATGGCGACAGCGACATCACCGTCGACCTGCTCGCCCGCCACCTCTACCTCGCCGACGCAGGCGAGGAGGCCGTGGAGCCGCTGCTCCGGGCCGGCCGACGTGCGGCTCAGCTCTACGCCAACGAC
>JBKKBU010000346.1:0-9415 GCA_046713755.1 Mycobacteriales bacterium | reverse complement strand
CGGGTGGTCTACGAGGAGCGGGCGGTGGCCTGGACCGAGGCGCCGCTGTCGGTGCGGGACCTGTGGCGGCAGCGCTACCGGTGGTCGTACGGCACCTTGCAGTGCGTCTGGAAGCACCGCGGAGCAGTGGGCGAGCGCAGCAGCCTCGGACTCGTCGGCATCCCCTACATGCTGCTCGTGCAGGTGGTGCTGGGACTGCTGGCTCCGCTCGTCGACGTTCTTGCGCTCTACGCCCTGGTGTTCGGTGACGCCGCCCATGTCCTGCTGTTCTGGGCCGCCTTCCAGCTGCTCGGTCTGGTGTCGGCTGCCTATGCGCTGCGGTTGGACGGCGAGAGCCTGCGCCCGCTGTGGGTCCTGCCGCTCCAGCAGCTGGCCTACCGGCAGCTGATGTACCTCGTCGTCATCCAGTCCGTCGTGGCAGCCCTCTCCGGCATCCACCTGCCGTGGCACAAGCTGGAGCGCACCGGGGTCGATGCCGACCTGATCCCCGACGGGGCGGCGACCTAGCCCCGCTGGACGCCGGCGCGGCACGGGGGCTCGTCCGGCACACGAAGTGATCACCAACGCCGTCAGCCACGCTCAGGGGTCCACAAAGTGGATCACTTCGTGTGCGGAGTGAGCCCTAACTGGGTCGGACGGTGCGGGTGAACCACGATGGCGGCGCTAGTCGCCGCAGGCGACGTAGGGGTCGGCGGTCGTGCCGAAGGACTCGCTGCCGATGATGGCGCGGTTCCAGTACTCGAAGCGCACCCGGTGCTGTTCGGCCATGTAGTCGCAGGCAGCCGCGCTCTTGGTGCGGGTCGTCTTGCCGCGGATCCCGAGGTGGGCGAGCGACTCCGCTACTGCGCCGTAGCGAGCAGCGGTCGACAGCACGCCCCAGCCGGTCTGGACGTAGGGCGCCTGGTCGACGATCGGCTGCGCGCCGGTGTCCTCCAGGATCGCGTCACCGGACTTGTAGTCGGACGCCTTCGGGTAGGCCGAGCCCTCCTCGAGCGCGCGGCGGACCTGCCACGGCGTGATCTGCCGGCCCTTGCCCGCGGCCATCAGCGAGGCGCCGCCGGCGCGGACCACCGGGCCGCCGAGGTGACCCAGCTTGCGGCGCGCCTCCAGCAGCACCAGGGAGGCAGTCCCGGCGCTGCGTGGAGTCGCGAACGACGTACCGCTCGCGGACCTGGTGCCCTGCTCGCAGTCGACGCAGTAGGGAAGCGTCTGGGTGAAGTCGGCGACGATGTCCACGAAGTTGCCTGACAGCGTCTCCTTGCCGCCGCTCGTGTCCTCGTGGAAGCCGGCCACGCCGATCGACCACCACGGACCGGAGGTGCCGTCCGGAGGCGATCCAGCCGGGGAGTTGTCGGCTGCTCCGAAGTGCAGCTTGCCCTTCTGCACGGTGCCGGTGTAGCTGCTGGCCAGGTGGTCCATGCCGGGTGGGCTGCCGGGGAAGCCGTAGCTGGTCGTCACGATGTCGACGGCGGGGTGGTTGAAGGCCCACTTCTCGCTGGCCGCTCCGAAGGTCTCGACAAGCACGACGACCGCGTCCGGATTGGCGTTGAGCACCGCCGACGTCGTGCCGACGCCGTGGGTGTCACCGGGGTCCGCGAGGATCGGGGTCTGGGTCTTGCTGCGGGCCTCGAAGGAGATGCCGATGACGTTGGTGCCCTCGAACCAGTAGGGGACGCCCGTCTTCACGCGGTCCCACATCGCTGCGTCCGCGGCGCGGTCGGCCCTGAAGTCGCCGGTCCGGGTCACCTTGAGGATCTGGCTGCGGCCGATCCCGAACTCCTTGAGCACCGCCGGGGTGACGCTCGACGGGCCCTTGCGCCCCTGATAGGGACCACCGCCGGCGTAGTACGCCTCGTGGTAGGGGTTCACCCCGGTGTCGATGTCGGCGACGACGACCCGCGGGACGGCGCGAGCCGGGGCGGCTGCCGCGCTGGGCAGCACGGTCGCGGCCACGGGCAGCGCTAGCGCAGTGGCGGACACGGCGACGGACAGGGCGAGGACTATGCGGGGGCGAGGCACGCTACTTGTTTCGCCGCCACGTGCCGGGCTCCTGCAGGACAACTCGGACGACCGGGCACGGCACCGCCGATACGCTCTCCACTTCCCGTCGCATGAGATGAAGGTGGCCACCGTGCTCCGCATGTCCACGCTGTTCCTGCGCACGCTGCGTGAGGACCCGGCGGACGCGGAGGTCCCGAGCCACAAGCTGTTGGTCCGCGCCGGTTATGTCCGTCGAGTCGCGCCCGGCGTCTACGCCTGGCTGCCGTTGGGGCTGCGGGTCCTGAACCGGGTCGCTCAGGTGGTCCGTGAGGAGATGGACCGGATCGGTGCGCAGGAGCTCCTGCTGCCCGCGCTGGTGCCCGCCGAGTACTACCAGGCGACCGGGCGGTGGACGGAGTACGGCGACAACGTCTTCCGGCTGCAGGACCGCAAGAAAGCCGACTACATGCTCGGGCCGACCCATGAGGAGGTCTTCACCACGTTGGTGAAGGGCGAGTACTCCTCCTACAAGGACCTGCCCGTCACGCTCTACCAGATCCAGACCAAGTTCCGCGACGAGGCCCGGCCCCGGGCGGGCATCCTGCGGGGCCGCGAGTTCGTCATGAAGGACAGCTACTCCTTCGACCTCGACGACGAGGGCCTGCAGCGCTCGTACGACCTGCACCGGCAGGCCTATGTCGCGACCTTCGAGCGGCTCGGACTCGACTACCGCATCGTGTCGGCGGTCAGTGGTGCCATGGGCGGCAGCGCGTCCGAGGAGTTCCTCGCGAAGGCCCCCACCGGCGAGGACACCTTCGTGGCCTGCACCTCGTGCGACTACGCGGCCAACACCGAGGCCGTCGAGGTCAAGGCCGCCGACCCGCAGGACCCGGCGACGCAGCCGGCGCTCGAGATCCACGACACCCCGGAGACGCCCACCATCGACAGCCTGGTGGAGCACTTCCGGGGCAAGGGTCGCGACCTCAGCGCGGGCGACACCCTCAAGAACGTGGTCGTCAAGCTGCGCCAGCCGACCGGCGAGATCTCCGTGCTGGTCGTCGGCGTCCCCGGTGACCGGGAGGTCGACCTCAAGCGGCTCGAGGCCAACGTCGTCCCGGCTGAGGTGCTGCCCTTCGAGGCGGCCGACTTCGCCGCGAACCCCGGCCTGGTCCGCGGCTACATCGGACCGCAGGGGCTGCCCGAGGGCGTGCGCTACCTCGTCGACCCGCTCGTGGTCCCCGGCTCGTCCTGGGTCACCGGTGCCAACGAGGCCGGCAAGCACGCGACCGACGTCGTGATGGGTCGTGACTTCACCCCCGCCGGCACCATCCCCGCTGCCGAGGTCCGTGAGGGCGACCTGTGCTCGCGCTGCGGGGCGCCCTTGACCATCGACCGTGGCATCGAGATCGGCCACATCTTCCAGCTCGGCCGCAAGTACGCCGACGCCTTCTCGCTCGACGTCCTCGGTCCGGACTCCAAGCCGGTGCGCGTGACGATGGGGTCCTACGGCATCGGGGTCTCCCGGGCCGTCGCCGCGATCGCCGAGCAGTCCTACGACGAGAAGGGCCTGGTCTGGCCGCGCTCGGTCGCACCGGTCGACGTCCACGTCGTGATCGCCGGTCAGGGCGACCAGACCGAGGTCGGGGCGCGCCTTGCCCAGGAGCTCGAGGATGCCGGGCTGCAGGTGCTGCTCGACGACCGCCGCAAGGTGTCCCCGGGCGTGGCCTTCAAGGACGCCGAGCTGCTCGGCACCCCGACTGTTCTCGTCGTCGGCAAGGCCCTCGTCGAGGGCGTCGTCGAGCTGCGCGACCGGCGGGCCGGGACCTCCCGGCAGGTCCCGCTCGCGGAGGCGGTCGCGGCCGTCGTCGCCGAGGTCCGCGGCTAGGTGCGGAGCCCGGGGGCGGAGCGCGTGAGATGAGCACGTCGGCCGGCATCGACGCGGTGCTGTTCGACTGGGGCGGCACCCTGTCGACGTACGTCGAGGTCGACCTGCTCGACATGTGGCGGGCGGCCGCCCGGGTGCTTGCGCCGGGCGATTCCGAGCCGGTGGCGGCCGCACTGCTCGAGGCCGAGCTGCACTGGTGGCACAGCCGGGTGCGCGACGGCAACGGAACGGGGTCGGGCACCACAGAGGATCTGGTCCGGTCGGTCGCCGTCGAGACCCACCTCGATGTCGAGGCCGCGCTGCAGGCCTACCACGACGCGTGGGAGGTCACCGTCGTCCACGACCCGCACGCGGTGAGCTGCCTGACCGCCCTGCGCGAGCGGGGGATCCGGACCGGGCTGCTGTCCAACACCCACTGGCCGCGGGCCCTGCACGACCGCTGGCTCGCTGACGCCGGGCTGCTGGACCTGCTCGATGCCCGGGTCTACACCTGCGAGCTCGCCCACATGAAGCCGCACCCCGAGGCCTTCCAGGCGCTGCTTGCGCTGCTCGACGTGGTGCCGTCGCGCGCGGTCTTCGTGGGCGACCGGCCGCGCGACGACGTCTCCGGCGCGCAGGGCGTGGGGATGCGCGCCATCCTGCTGGAAGGCCGCCCGGTGGAGCCGTTCGACGTCACGCCTGACGCCGTGCTGCCGGACCTGGCCGACCTGGTGGGGATCATCGACCGCTGGCGCTGAGCCGAACGGTCACTTCTTGTCCTTGTCGTCCTCGCAACCGCACTCCTTGCACATGGCTCCTCCTCTCGCTCCTCGCACCTAAGGCGATGGAACCATGGACAACAGCCAAGAACACCCCTACACCTGTGGGCGTGCTGACGGCCCGCTCGTGACTTCCACCGGTGCGGAGCGGCGCCGGCTCGCGGAGGACCGCGACGGCACCGTCCGTTGGAAGCGCTGGGGTCCTTACGTCTCGCTGCGGCAGTGGGGCACGGTCCGGGAGGACTACACCGCCACTGGCGATGCGTGGAACGGCTTCCCGCACGACCACGCCAGGTCGAGGGCCTATCGCTGGGGCGAGGACGGGCTCGCTGGCATCAGTGACCAGTGGCAGCACCTGTGCTTCGGCATCGCGTTGTGGAACGGCAACGACGCGATCCTCAAGGAGCGCTTGTTCGGGCTCACCAACAGCGAGGGCAACCACGGCGAGGACGTCAAGGAGCACTGGTGGCCGCTGGACTCGACGCCCACGCACTCCTTCATGCGCTGGCTCTACCGCTACCCGCAGGCGGCCTACCCCTACGTCCGGTTGCGGGAGGAGAACGCCCGTCGGTCCCGCGCCGAGCCGGAGTTCGAGCTCGTCGACACCGGGATCTTCGACGAAGGGCGCTTCTTCGACGTCGAGGTCACCTACGCCAAAGCCGATGCCGAGGACCTGTGCATCCGGATCGACTGCACCAACCGCGGCCCGGAAGTCGCGACGCTGCACCTGCTGCCGACCCTGTGGCTCCGCAACACCTGGGCCTGGGGTCGTGACGACCGCTATCCGCAGCTGACTGCCGTGGACGGCAGCACCATCAAGGCCGCGCACCTCGCCCTCGGCGACCGCTGGCTCAGCTGCAGTGACGAGCCGCAACTGCTGTTCACCGACAACGAGACCAACGCCGAGCGCGTGTACGGGCAGCCGAACCCCACGCCCTACGTCAAGGACGGCATCAACGGCCACGTCATCGACGGCCTGTCGACGGTCAATCCGGATCAGGCCGGGACGAAGGCGAGCGCCTGGTACCGCCTCGAGATCGGGCCCGGCGAGACGGTCAGCCGTTCGCTCCGGCTGAGCGACAAGGCGCCCGCCGGCAAGGTGCTCGGCAAGGGCTTCGACAAGGTCATCACCGCACGGCGCAAGGAGGCTGATGAGTTCTACGAGGACCTGCTGCCGGCGCGTCGCAGCGACGATGAGGTGGCTGTCCACCGACTGGCCATGGCCGGGCTGCTGTGGACCAAGCAGTACTACTGCTTCCACATCGGCGAGTGGCTGGACGGCGACCCCGCCTCGCCTCCGCCGGCCTCTGGTCGCCGAGGGATCCGTAACGGCGACTGGCGGCACCTCGGCAACACTGACGTCATCTCGATGCCGGACGGCTGGGAGTACCCCTGGTACGCCGCTTGGGACCTGGCTTTTCACATGATCCCGATGGCCCAGGTCGATGCAGAATTCGCCAAGGAGCAGCTTATTCTGCTGTGCCGCGAGTGGTACATGCACCCCAACGGGCAGCTGCCGGCGTACGAGTGGGGCTTCGACGACACCAACCCGCCTGTGCACGCATGGGCGGCCTACCGGGTCTTCAAGATCGACGCCAAGCGGACCGGCACCAAGGACTACGTCTTCCTCGAGCGGATCTTCCACAAGCTGCTCATCAACTTCACCTGGTGGGTCAACCGCAAGGACGCCGAGGGTCGCAACGTCTTCGCCGGCGGTTTCCTCGGCCTGGACAACATCGGGTTGTTCGACCGCTCCAAGCCGCTGCCTGGCGGTGGTCGCCTGGACCAGGCCGACGGCACCAGTTGGATGGCGATGTATGCCCTCAACATGCTCGCCATCGCCTTGGAGCTGGCCGGCAACAACAAGGCCTACGAAGACGTCGCTACGAAGTTCTTCGAGCACTTCCTGGGCATCGCGCACGCCCTCAACAACCTGGACCTGTGGGACGAGCAGGACGGCTTCTTCTACGACGTCCTGCGGATGGACGGGCATGACCCGCAGCCACTTCGAGTGCGCTCGGCGGTCGGCCTGATCCCGCTGTTCGCCGTCCACACCATCGAGGAGGAGCAGCTGGAAGGACTGCCGGACTTCACCAGCCGGATGCAGTGGTTCTTCCAGCACGAGCCCGAGCTCTGCCAGAACGTCTTCACCATGGGCGCGGGTGGCAGCCGGATGCTGTCTGTGCTCGGCCCCGAACGGCTGCGTCGCGTTCTCGGATATGTCTGCGACGAGGCGGAGTTCTTGTCGCCGTACGGCATCAGGTCGCTGTCCCGGCACCACGAGCAGCACCCGGTGACGATCGACCTGGAGGGCGAGACCCACAGCGTCGGCTACGAGCCGGGGGAGTCGCTCGGCCCGATGTTCGGTGGCAACAGCAACTGGCGTGGCCCGATCTGGTTCCCCATCAACTACCTGGTCGTCGAGTCGCTGCAGAAGTACCACGCCTTCCTCGGCGCCGACTACCGCGTGCCCTTCCCCACCGGCTCCGACACCGAGCTGCACCTGTGGGACGTGGCCGGCGAGGTATCTCGCCGGCTGATCGACGTCTTCCTGCCCGGGGGCGACGGCCGGCGACCGGTCAACGGCGGCCATCCGCTGCTCGACCACGACCCCGCGTGGCGGGAGCACGTGACATTCCACGAGTACTTCCACGGCGACACCGGGGCCGGGATCGGGGCCAGTCAGCAGACCGGCTGGACCGCCCTGGTCGCGAAGCTCATCGCCCAGAGCGGTCGCTAGGAGCCCGGCAGGGCCACCGTCGTCGGGGTGACGCCCGCAAGCCGCCGCCACTGGGCGGCTCGCACGGCCGTCTCCTGCAACCCGGCCAGGCCGAGCCGGCGCAGTGCGAGATCGTCGGTGGCCGCGAGCAGGTCTCGCCAGCGCCCCGACATGCCCTCCTCGAGACGCACCGCCAGCAGCAGCGCCTCACCCTGGGAGGCCACGACCACGTCGTACGCCGCCGCGGTGACCGGCACCTGGGCCGACCGCTCGCGCAGTGCTGTCCCAAGCTGGTCGCGCCGGCTGCGATGGCTGTTGTAGGCAGTGCGCGCAGCCGGTCGGGTCGCGTCGTCCAGCCGGGCACCGAGCACGCCGTAGCCGTACACCGCAGCGTGCTCGGCCTCGAGGGTCGCAGCCAGCCACGAGTGGTCGCTCATGCCAGCCCGACCGGGTGCGAGGCCTCGCTGGCAGCTAGCTGACCGAGCAGCGCTGCCAGGCCGGGCGAGGCAGCCAGTGCCCCGATCGCGTGCGCCTTCGAGGCCGCCCGCTCGGCGGCGACGAGTCGGGCCAGCGCGGCGGCCTGCCGCTTAGCCGGCTCGGTCGGCAGGGCGGCCGCAGTGGCGACGGGGACGGCGGTGGCCGATGGCGTGGGTGTCGGGGCAGCACCCGGCAGCACCAAGGCGACGATGTGGGCGTCATGGTCGGCGCGCAGTGGCGCCAGCAGGGCGGCCAGCGCAGGCACGGCAGCCACCGCTTCGTCGTACGCCTGGAGCAAGGCGGTCTCCCGGGCCAGCGCTGCGGCCCGCAGGGCGACATCGGGGTTGACTGCCGTCGGTGCGGGGCGCGGCGCAGGGGAGTCGGTGCAGGCGACCAGCGGAAGGGTTGCGCCCGCGACGAGGAGAGCGCGGCGGGTCAGCATGGATAGCCAGCCTAATGACAGCGACTACTCGACGACCACTCGACGACCACTCGACGACTACTCGACGATGAGGCTGCCCTTCATGTACTGGTGTGAGCTGCAGAAGTAGTCGAACGTGCCGGCCTTGGTGGGCGTGAACGTGATGGTCCCGTCCTTGCCGACCAGCTCCGACTCGAAGGACTTGTCGTTGAAGTCGACGTCGTGCTTGGCGCTGTCCCGGTTGGTGAAGGTGATCTTCTGACCCACCTTGACCTTGGCGGCCTTGGGCGCGTAGGCGAAGTCCTTGATGTCGACCGCGTCGACAGCCTCGGCTGCTCCTGCCCCCGTGGTTCCACCGGTGCCGGTCGAGTCACCTGCGGAGCCACCGCCGCCGCAACCCGCGAGGGCTGCGGCGGCAGTGGCCGCAAGGACCAGGGTCCTAGGAGACACCGGCGTCGGTGTTCGGGCGGGCGAGGTCCAGCTTCACGAACGTGTCCGGGGCGGGGTACATGCCCAGGACGAAGCTCAGGATCGCGGCGTGCTGGCGCTCCACCGGGGCGATGGTCGCCACGGCCGAGATGGCCTCCGGGTTGGTGAGCTCACCCATCTGCTTGGTGTAGGTCGCAGCAGCGGTGTTCTCGAGCGTCAGCGCGAGGTTGGCCAGGCCGGGGACGTCGGTCAGCTTGCCGAACATCTCCGTGATGGCCGCGGCGATGGCCGGGTCGGGCTTCGTGAAGGCCTCACCGCCCGCCTTGGTCAGCGCGGCGTTGAACGCGTCGGCGTGGTCCTTGTGCTGCGCCATGGCGTGCTTGGCGAAGCCCGCCACGACCGGCGGGACCTTGCCGAACATGCCCTTGCCAGCACCCTCGAGGGCCGCGCCGTAGGCGAAGACCGCGAGGTTCTCGATGGAGGCGTTGGTGGCCAGGGCCGCCTTGTCGCCGCCGCCGTCGGTGCCACCGGTGGTCGCGCCACCGGAAGGAGCAGCACCGGTGTTGGTGACCTCGGGGTCCTCGTTGCTGCCGCACGCGGCGAGCGCGAAGCCGCCGAGGACGACGCCGGAGCCCATAAGGAACGAGCGACGGCTCGCCGCCTGGGCACCGATCTCAGCGGTACGACGGCGCAGCGAGGCGCCGAAGTCGTTGAGGCTCTCGCGGAACACCGGCAGGGTCGCCTGG
>JBKKBU010000345.1:0-6675 GCA_046713755.1 Mycobacteriales bacterium | reverse complement strand
GCGGTCCTGCTCTGCCTGGAGCTGACGTCGCTGCACGTCCAGCCGCGGTCGGCGGAGATCGACCTGGGGCAGGTCGTCGCGCATGCGCTGTTCAGCGACGCGGCCGCCGCTGTCGTCCTCGCGCCGGGCGCGCCCGGACTCGAGGTTGTCGACGTGGTCGCCCGCACCGATGTCACGACCGCCGATCACATGACCTGGGACGTGACCGACCTCGGCTTCAAGATGGGCCTGTCGCCCCGCGTGCCGGACGTCCTCGCGGTCCACGCCCGGCCGGTCGTGGAGGAGCTGCTCGGCCGCCACGGTCTCGATGTGCACGACGTCGCGGGGTGGGCCATCCACCCCGGCGGTCGGCGCATCGTCGAGGTGGTCGGCGAGGTGCTCGAACTCGAGGAGGCGCACCTCGCCCCGTCGTACGACGTCCTGCGCGACGTGGGCAACTGCTCCAGCGCCACGGTGCTGCTGGTGCTCGAGCGCCTGCGGGCGACGCGGCCACTGGCAGTCGGTGATCACGTCGTGGCCATGGCCTTCGGGCCGGGCCTGACCCTCTACGCCACGTTGCTGCGAGTGGTGGGTAGTCGGGAGTAGTCCGTCGGAACCCGGTTCGTCCGGGTGGTTTCCGTAGATCGTCCTTACTCGTCATGACGGATCGCGGCAGGGCACCGACAGTGGGTGACCTGGCCCCCCGACAGCGAGAAGGAGGAGCACCGTGCCACGCACCGCGAGCCGAGCCCCGACTGTGCGCATCCCGATGCCTGCCCAGCCGTCGGACGACGAGGCAGCCCGGCTGCAGGCTCTCTACCGGACGCGCGTCCTGGACACGGCGGCGGAGGAGGCCTTCGACGACCTTGCGCTGCTGGCCGCGCACGTCTGTGGGGTGCCGTCGGCTGCCGTGGCGTTCCTTGACGAGGACCGCGAGTGGGTCAAGGCCGCGGTCGGGATCGCGGTGGGGATGGAGATCGACCTGACCGAGCACGACCGCGCCGACGGCGTGTGCAGCTACGCGGTCATGGAGCAGGGCCCGCTCGTCGTTCCCGACGTGCTCCGCGACCACCGGACCCGCGACAACCCGTTGGTGCGCTCGGCCGGCCTGCGCTTCTACGCCGGCGCCCCGGTGCGGGTGCGCTCCGGCCACGCCATCGGGGCGGTGTGCGTGCTCGACGTCACGCCACGCCAGCTGACCGTTGCCCAGGTCGGTGCGCTGGCCGCGGTAGCCCGTCAGGTGGCCGTGCTGCTCGAGTGGCGACAGCTGCGCCCCACCCTGTCGAGCGTCCTCGAGGCCCGTCGCGGGCAGTGATCACCATGCATCTGGGCGACGTCCTGTCAAGGCCTGATCTGTGGACGTGGATGAGCCGACACCGGCTCTGACCTGCGGCGATGTCCCGCGAGCGTCCTGGTGACGCCACGGTGACGACGATCACCGCGTGTTATCCTGGTGGTCGGCGAAAGGGCTTTTGACACATGACGTTCAAGGTCGGCGAGACGGTGGTCTACCCCCACCACGGAGCTGCTCTCATCGAAGCCATCGAGACCCGCACCATCAAGGGCGAGGACCGGATCTACCTCGTCCTCAAGGTCGCCCAGGGCGATTTGACCGTCCGTGTCCCCGCGGACAACGCCGAGATCGTGGGTGTCCGCGACGTCGTGGGGCAGGCCGGTCTCGACAAGGTGTTCGAGGTGCTGCGCGCCCCGGCGGTCGAGGAGCCGACCAACTGGTCGCGTCGCTACAAGGCCAACCTCGAGAAGCTCGCCTCGGGCGACATCAACAAGGTCGGCGAAGTGGTGCGCGACCTGTGGCGTCGCGACAAGGAGCGGGGCCTGTCGGCCGGCGAGAAGCGGATGCTGTCCAAGGCCCGCCAGATCCTGGTCTCCGAGCTCGCGCTCGCAGAGGGCACCAACGAGGACAAGGCCGAGGCCATCCTCGACGAGGTGCTCGCCTCCTAGCCCGGCAGTCACATCACGCTGCCTGCACCTCACGCGAGAGGGCGGTCCTGCCGATGAACCGAGCATGACCGCCGCACCTGGCCCGCCCGACGACGCACCGATCGGTGCCGCGTCGGCGGGTCGGTCGCGTTCGGGACGGACCGCCGCCGCGATCAAGAAGCCGCCGTCGAGCGTGCTGGAGGTGCTGCGGCTGCTCGTCGTGGTGTTCTTCGCGGGGGCCGGCTATCAGATCGGCTCGAGCACCGGAGCCGACTCGGACGTGCTGGGCTCCCTCAACGGGACGGCCGTCGGGCTGGTCCTGGGCTCGGGCTTCGGCTACGTGCTCGGCGGCGTGATCGGCCGCACCACGGCGACGTCGGCCGCAGTCGCCCAGCACCGGCTCCGGGAGGTCTCGGCCGACACGCTGGTCGCGGGCGCCCTCGGGACCATCGGTGGCGTGCTGCTGGGCGCTGGGGTGGCTTGGCCGGTCTTCTTCCTCCCGCAGGCCTACCTCGCCTTCCCGTTGTTCGGCTTCGTCGTCGTGGTGCTCGGTTACCTGGGCTACCAGATTGGGGCGACCAAGCGCGACGGGGTGCTGGCGATGTTCGGCGATCGGGCTGGCCTGGGGCCACGCCCGGTGCCGGCTGCCGTGCTCGACCGCGTCGTCGACACCTCGGTAGCCATCGACGGCCGCGTGCTCGACGTCGTACGGGCGGGATTCTTGGCCGGCCGCTTCATCGTCGCCGCGCCGGTGCTGGCGGAGCTCCAGGGCCTCGCCGACGCGGGGGACGACATCCGCCGGGCCAAGGGTCGCCGCGGACTCGAGGTGCTCGATGCGCTCAAGCGCGAGCCTGGGATCGACGTCGAGGTGCTCGACATCGACGTGCCGGCGGTCGCCGAGGTCGACGCCAAGCTGGTCAGGATCTGCCTGGACCGCGGCGTCGCGCTGCTGACGCTGGACACCAACCTGGCCAAAGCGGCCGCCCTGGCCGGCGTGCAGGTCCTCAACCTCCACGCCCTTGCGCTGGCACTGCGGCCACCCGTCGCTGCCGGCGACGACGTGGCTGTCCTGATGCTCAAGGCCGGCAAGGAAGCCGGTCAGGCGGTCGGCTACCTCGACGACGGCTCCATGGTCGTCGTCGAGCGGGCTCGCGCTCTGGTCGGCAAGCAGGCCTCGGTGCGGGTCACGTCGGTCCTCACGACCGCCAATGGTCGGCTGGTCTTCGGACAGCTCACGGACGAGCCGGCGCGCAAGGGATCCGACCGGCCGGCCAGCCCCGCTTCGGTGCCGAATCGCCGACCGGGCTGAGGCCGGCCGCGCGGCCGGTTACCCGCAGGTTCGTTCGGCGGACGTGGCGTCCGTGGCACGCTGCCGATCGTGACGGTCGGGGTGGTGGTGCCTGCAGCGGGCGCCGGCGTCCGCATGGGACCGGGCGCCCCCAAGGCGCTGCGCCTGCTCGCGGGCGAGCCGGTGCTGGTCCATGCTGTCCGCGGTCTGCGCGAGGCAAGCGACGTGGACGTCGTGGTCGTCGCCGCACCGGCTGATTCCCTCGCCGAGGTGGCCGGCCTGCTCTCGGCGTACGACGTCGTGGTCGTGGCCGGAGGGGCTACCCGGCAGGAGTCGGTGGCCGCGGCCCTGGCTGCCCTGCCGGAGCGGGTCGACCTGGTGCTGGTGCATGACGCGGCTCGCTGCCTCGCGCCGCCCGACGTCGTCGAGCGGGTCGTGGCGGCGCTGCGGGCTGGTGCTGACGCGGTCGTGCCGGTGCTGCCCGTCGTGGACACGATGAAGCGGGTCGCTGGTGAGGTGGTGGTGGAGACGGTGGATCGCACCGAGCTTCGCGTCGTTCAGACGCCCCAAGGGTTCCAGCGGTCGGTGCTCGTGGCTGCTCACCTCGCCCATGTCGCGGGGGACGAGACGGCGACCGACGATGCCTCTCTGGTGGAGCGCAGCGGGGCTCGGGTGGTGGTGGTCGCGGGTAGCGAGGAGGCCTTCAAGGTGACCAGGGCGATGGATCTGCTGCTGGCCGAGTTCGTCCTGGCGGGTCGGTGGTGAGGACCGGCATCGGTATCGACGTGCATCCGATTGAGGCTGGTCGGCCCTGCTGGATCGCGGGTCTGCTCTGGGAGGACGACGACGGGTGCGCCGGCCACTCCGATGGCGACGTTGCTGCCCACGCAGCCTGCGACGCGTTGCTGTCAGCCGCGGGGCTCGGCGACCTGGGGGCGGTGTTCGGGACCGACCGCCCGCAGTGGTCGGGCGCGTCCGGGGTGACACTGCTCGCCGAGGTAGCGCGCCTGGTGGCCGAAGCGGGATGGCTGATCGGCAACGTCGCTGTGCAAGTCGTCGGCAACCGACCCCGGCTCGGCTCCCGTCGCGGGGAGGCCGAGGCGGCCCTGTCGGCAGCGCTGGGTGGCGCTCCGGTCTCCGTAGCCGCGACGACCACGGACGGGTTGGGGCTGACCGGTCGTGGTGAGGGTCGGGCCGCGATCGCCACCGCCATGCTGCTCCCCGTCCCTGGCACCTGAGGAGAGCGACATGACCCCGCTTCCCGCCGCGCGTGCCAGCAAAGCCGCAGCGCGCCGCGACTAACCTCGTGCCCGTGAGCCTGCGCCTGTACGACACCCTGACGCGGACGGTGCGGCCGTTCGAGCCGATCGCCGTCGGCCAGGCCGGGATCTACGTGTGCGGCCCGACCGTCCAGGCTGCGCCCCACGTCGGCCACCTGCGCAGCGGCATCGCGCTCGACGTGCTGCACCGCTGGCTGCTCGAGAGCGGTCTGCGGGTGACCTTCGTCCGCAACGTCACCGACGTCGACGACAAGATCATCCACGATGCGGCGCACAACGACGAGCCCTGGTGGGCGCTCGCCACGCGGCAGACCCGGGCGTTCACGCAGGCCTACGACGCCGTGCAGGTACTGCCGCCGACGGCCGAGCCACGGGTGACCGGGCACGTCTCGCAGATCGTCGCGCTCGTCGAGCAGCTGGTCGACAACGGCAGCGCCTACGAGTCCGGCGGTGACGTCTACCTCGGGGTGCGGGGCGTGGCCGGCTACGGCGCGCTGTCGGGCCAGGACCCGGACCAGCTGCGCCAGACCGACAAGGCGGTCGCGCACGGGCACTCCGGAGAGAAGCGCGATGCCCTGGACTTCGCGTTGTGGAAGGCGGCCAAGCCCGACGAGCCGTCCTGGCCGTCGCCGTGGGGGCAGGGCCGGCCGGGTTGGCACATCGAGTGCTCGGCCATGGCAGCCGAGACGCTCGGCACCGAGTTCGACATCCACGCCGGCGGCCTGGATCTGGTCTTCCCGCACCACGAGAACGAGATCGCCCAGTCCACCGCCGCGGGCCACCGCTTCGCACGCCACTGGCTGCACCACGGGCTCGTCACGGTGGCCGGTGGATCCGGCGAGAAGATGAGCAAGTCCCTCGGCAACTCCACGACGGTGGCCGACGTGCTCGACACCGTCCGGCCCCAGGTGCTGCGCTACGCGCTCGGCACCGCGCACTACCGCTCGCAGCTGGAGTGGTCCGGCCAGGCGCTCGTCGACGCCGAGGCTGCCTACGGCCGGATCGAGACCTTTGTCCGCAACGCCACCGACGCTGTCCGTGGCGTCCCGGTCGACGCGGCCCTGTCGAAGGCCTCCTGGGACGAGTTCGCCGCCGCCCTCGACGACGACCTTGGCGTGCCGCAGGCCCTTGCCGTCGTGCACTCCGGTGTCCGGGCCGGCAACGCGCTGCTCGCCGCGGGTGAGCTCGTCGCGCTCGCCGCCACCCTCGACGTCGTACGACGGATGCTGCGGGTGCTCGCCCTGGACCCGGTCACCCAGTGGCCGACTACCGCCGGTGGTGAGCTGGCGAGCGTCGTCGACGGCCTGGTGGAGATCGCGGTCGAGGCGCGAGCGGCTGCTCGGGAGCGCAAGGACTGGGCGGCTGCGGACGAGATCCGCGACCGGCTCGCTGCCACGGGCATCGTGCTCGAGGACACAGCCGGCGGCGTCCGGTGGAGGTTGGCATGACGACTGCAGGTTCGGGTGGCCGCAAGGCGTCGATCGCCAAGGGGGGTCAGGGTGGGCGGGCCGGCAAGGCGGGCTCGCACCGCAAGGGCGCCGCGATCGGCTCAGGTGGCCAGAGCAAGCGCCGGTTGGAGGGCAAGAAGGCGACCCCGCCGGCCGAGCAGCGCAAGGGCCACCCCAAGGCGCGGGCGGCGGCGGCTGCGGCCAAGCGCACTGCCACCGCGAAGCCGTCACGGGACGCCGCGGCGCCGCGGGCCCGCTCGGTCCGCAAGGGCGGCGACGTGCCCGAGATCGTGATGGGGCGCAACCCGGTCGTCGAGTCCCTGCGGGCGCGGGTACCGGCCACGAGCCTCTACGTCGCGCTCGGGCTCGACGCCGACGACCGGGTCTCGGCGGCCGTCTCCCTGGCCGGCAAGCAACGCATCGCGATCGTCGAGATGACCCGGGCCGAGATGGACCGGATGACCGATCGCGGTCTGCACCAGGGCCTTGCCCTGCAGGTCCCGCCGTACGCCTACGCTCACCCCGAGGACCTGCTGGCTGTGGCGCTGGCCACGGCCGCACCGCTGCTGATCGCCCTCGACGGCATCACCGACCCGCGCAACCTCGGCGCGATCGTGCGCTCGGCGGCGGCGTTCGGCGCGCAGGGTGTGGTCATCCCGGAGCGACGGGCTGCCGGCATCACGGCGACGGCGTGGAAGACCTCGGCCGGCGCGGTCGCGCGGGTGCCGGTGTCACGGGT